>CAMDDI010000157.1 GCA_945890905.1 Bacteriovorax stolpii | reverse complement strand
TCTGACTGTGACATAAAAATCCCATCCTTCATTGAATAACCCCTTAAAAAATCATTTCTTTAAGGGGATCACACTTATCTGGAATAGGACATAATCGCTGAACCGTAGAATGACGTCATAATCGTCTAACTTCTATACACTTGTTTATAGTTGGCCTCTCTAATCGCCTGGATAAATTTCTGACCCTCGATAGTTTCTCTCAAAGTGGGCCGGTAAACTAAGCAGTGACGATCAGTCACGGAAACATCCCCCTTGGGCTGAAGCTTGTTTCCCGCAAGGGCCCGTGCTTTAAGGTGAGACTCACAGATGGGAGTGAACTTGTCTTAGAGCATTGTGGGTTGATAAATGGATAATAACTGGACCTCCGTCTTCAAAGAGGTCAAGCAGATCAGGGAGACTAACTTCTATTTAACCGTTGTAAACTACTCTAAAGGCTTAACTTTTAAATAAATGTCTAGGAATTAGACACGTAAGAAAACATTTCAATTCTTAAAATTGGGGCCCTTACTCGCTGTAAGATTAGACTATGAAAATATCAACACTCGCGTTCTCTGCACTTTCACTTTTATTACTCTCTCCAGAGTCTCTGAAGGCCCAAGTTGCCTATACAGATTTGCATCCAGAGATGGAATTTGAAGCACCTCCAGCAACTTGTGAGAAGCCAAGTTTAATGATTGCCCGTCCGGACATCGACTTAGAAGAAAACAAAATTACTGTGGTTAATGACGTGAGTGAAGCTCAATTGAATCAATTTCTTTTTGAGTTTGCTAAATTCCCTAAAAATCTCAACGATGAAATGATCAAGCGCGGCGCCCTCACTCACTTAGTGGGTGGCGAAGGTGTGACTGCTAATCCGGCCTGGATACCAACTAACGTGAAAACTTTTGATGGAAGACCTTGGTCTGCAGTTCCGGGTGCAGGCGGACATAACCAACTCTACATTGCTCCTGCTCCTACTATGATTGTGGCCAGCCACCTCTATGATAATCACGGATCAGTTAATCTGGTTCTGCATGAAAGAGCTCACGGGCTTGATTCTCTTTATCATTTTCAAGCGATCTCAACATCAAAAGCATGGACTGACCTTATGGCCCGCAATCCAGAAGTCATGCCTTTCTTGCGCAAAATTTGTACCGCTGGATATTGCGATGGAAATCTTGGAGAGGGCTTTGCTGAACTCTTTGCTTTCAATAACGCTTGCCAGGCGACTCATGATGAATTCCAAGAAAAATTTCCTGAGATCTCGGCATTCTTAGATAATCTTGATAACACAGAAAAACTTTTAATTGATGAAGGTAAGCTCGCTAAGCCCGCGGCGGAACTTGAAGCAGATTACATCCATGCGCTTGCGCAAAACGAAGCGAACCGCATCCAGTATGAAAAAGATAAAGCGGCTTACGATGAATACATGGCCAATCATCCACCAGTGGTTGAAGAACCGATTCAGACTCCGGTGATTGTTGAAAAAGTAAAAGATGTGATCACTTCTGAGCAAACCAGAGAAACAGTCTCTCAGGTGACCCACGTGGTGGTGGAAACAGCTAAAGACGCTGTGGATGCTGCGGGCAGAGGGATTAACTTTTTAAGAAACCGCTTCTTTGGACGTAATCCAAATCAGGGCCGATCAAACTGACCATCCTACAAGACGGTTTACTTTTGTTTATACATAGTATATACTTTTTTTTGAGGTGTTGTATGACTGTAAAATTGCAGAAATGGGGAAATTCAATGGGTGTACGTATTCCTAAATCCATTATTGAAAAAGTTAACCTCGAAGAAAATGATGAGCTTATTGTTGAACAACAAGACGGCAAGATTGTGATATTTCCGGCCAAGAAAAAGCTCTCACTAAATGATTTGATGGATCAAGTAACCCTCGAAAATTTGCATGGTGAAGATGACTTTAAACCAGAAGGCAATGAGGTTTGGTAATGTCTTACGTTCCAGATAGAGGTGACATCGTTTGGTTAAATTTCACACCTCAAGCGGGGCATGAACAGCAGGGGACGAGGCCTGCGATCATTATTTCTCCAAAGCTCTACAATAAGAAAACGAATCTAGCTTTGTGCTGTCCAATTACTTCCAATGAGAAAGGGTATCCTTTTGAAGTCCAGGTTAAAGGCAAGAAAATTGATGGTGTAATACTTTCTGACCACTTAAAGAATTTAGATTGGAAAGCACGTAAAGTTAAATTTATTGAAAAAGCCTCACATACTGTTCTTAATCGATGTATTGAAAAGCTATCTACTTTAATTAATGATTAATCCATCGTGAGTAGGAAACTTGCCAGAATTATGTTTTCTAACGGCATAACCAGGATATTTTCCATTCTGGATATTTAGGATGAACTCTTTTAAGTAAGAGAGTTCGGTAAGTTCAAGCAAGTTTGTTTCAAAATAATCAAAAGAATTCGATATAAGGCGGCCCTACTCTCGGAAATTTCTCATGGTTTATTACGATCATCTCCGTAGGGACTTGAAATCTTTTTTATTTTATCGACTGCTGATGTTAACTCGGGCGTGTCAGCTTTTATCGAGCTTGATTTGAGAAATTGATTGTTCATCACAAAGGCGAGCTGACCTTTAACAATTTGTTGACCACCTAATTCGGTAATTCTTCCGTCGCTATACACGGCACGAAATTTGTAAATTCCATCCGGAACACTCAGATGTCCCATGCGAATATTTGAAGGAAGGGTACTCCAAAAGCGCACATCGGCTTTTTCACTTTCATTAATGGCGGCCACACCCCCTGCATGAGCTGCCATGACGACGAGCATGGCGATCCCACCATTTTTCTCGCGAGAGGCCGCATTGTAGCTGGCGTAACTGGCGGCGAGAAGTGCGATATATTTAGTTGTGATACGAGCTGCAGTTTTGGCCGCAATGGCGGTAGAGTGTTCGTTAATCGCTTGTTCGGCCAACTCGGCAATAGGTGCCACGACTGAAAGTGGACTCTCGCTCACCACATGTCCTGAAGGATCTAGGGCCTGGAGTTTTCCTTCGGATAATTTAGGAGATCCTTCGATTTGGGGAAGTTCAAACTCGATATGATTTCCCATTCCCACAATCGCCCCAAAACCCGCTTGAGGACCTAGATCAATAGGGAAGACATACTTTTTGGCACTCTTTTCAGTGATCAGGCCTTCTTGAACGAGAAAGGTAATTTGACCGCGCACTTGATTGATCTCTTTGAGTACGGCTGGTGAAGGTTTGAGTTTTGCGGTTTGATTTTTTAAATCCTGGGGCCTGATTTTCTTTGTGAGGAGAAGAATTTTAGTGGTCAGAAATTCACTTAAAGCTTCACTATGCTTAGTCGCCAATACATATTTCCCACTGACTTCTTTTTCAGAGATTTTATGGAAGTTGGCGAAGTTTTCGCGGAAGATTTTGAACGAGTCATTATAAGAAGGGAAGAGATTGTAATTTTTAAAAAACACTGAGCGAGCATCTTGATAGAGTTGAAGGGCTATCTGATCGTCCTTACTATTATTTTGAGCTTCATGAACGAGAGCTCCAAAAGTTTTGGCCAAGAGATCTTCTTTAAAAAGTGCTTGGCCTGCGCGCTCTTGCTTCATTTCAGTGAGGTAAGAATCCCAGCCTAATATCTCTGAGCGAGCTTGAGCGAGGAGTGCTTTGCGCTTAATACCATCGAGTTCTTTCTCGGCCTGCAGATAATAATTGAGAGAAAGATAAAAATAGATCAAAGAAGTTTCATACTTCTCGCCGTAATAAACATCCGAAGCATCATTGAGTACCACGGATTTAATTTTTCCTGAGGCACTGCTAGTGTACTGGCGATCGTTGAGTTCCTTAGCTTCACTAAAGGCCGCAATGGACCCAGCAAAGTTGCCTTGATAATGCTCAAGGAGACCCGTCTCAATTAAATAAAGAAGTTTTGAATTCTTATCCTCGGCCAGGGGACTCTTTTTAAGCAGCTTTAAGGCCTTATCATGCTTATTGATGTTTACATAGCGGCGAAGCCCAAGAGAGGTCTCGTGGTAGCTAGTGGCACATGATGAGAGCAGGCCTGTGAGGCACAGCAAAAGGAGAGTTTTAGTATTCATCAAATCCCCATCGGAAGAAGGAGGTACTTTATTAAATTACAATTATGGTTGGGTATGTTTATAAAAATGAGAAAGCTTGATCTATGCATGATGACCACCATCAGCACCAACGAGGAAGTTGAAAATGATGGAAATTCTTTATTTGTTCGCAGACAACTGAGGATTTTTTAAACGTCTATATTCGATATGGTGTTTCAGTTTTAAAATCCAGCATGCTCATACTAAATCTAGAGGTTTTGGAGCAAAAGTATTTCTATCAATCTTGATTGATTTGAAATCTCTTTTTCTAAGGGATCTAAAATGTCTTTCAGAGTTCAATTGGAAAATATGTTTTCTCTAAAATCAAATCAAAACAATGGTTTAAATTATCCCCATTTGTCTGCGAACAATTTTTGTCTTTTAAGGCATATTTTTTAAGTGTCTAATTTCTTTCAGATGGATCGATAGACGAACAAAACATGGTTCAGAAACGGGGTCTGAATCATTCCCTAATAGCCTGCGCCCTTATGATCAAACCCCGTTCACCAGACTTTCGATGCACTTGTACTGTATTATGGGTGGGTTGATTATGATGTTCGGTTTGAAGTGAATGTCAATTTATTCGACAGTTGCGAATTGAAAAATTTACTCTGTTTGTCTGCGCGATCAAAATTTGCAATACCATCAAGTCAATACAAACGTTATCGATGTGGGCGCATTGATCTGCATACTTAAGTCGAAAGAATATCCCTGGAGGATCTATGTTGAAAACTGTCTTTACCCTAACTCTGTCTATAGCCGCGACTGGAGCCTTCGCTCAATCTGACCGATTGTTACCCGTGCAAGTCGGTGACTCGATTCAACAGAGACATATGTGTCACTTCGAAAAAACCGAGGTGCTGAGGGCACATACCGACAAAGTCATCGATAGCAAAACATTTAGCGCCTCGAGTTCGAGCAGGGCCCAGATGAGTTGCAGTAAAGAGTTCAGTGAATGCGTTGAAATTGATCGCCGTGACCCAGTTCGCCTTGGGTTCATTGGAATGCTCCTTGATGTCTCGGTAAACTATGCTTGCGGAAACCTTAACCACTGCTTTTCATCCATCCAAATTGTTCCTGGAAAATCAAACTACCTAGGCTACCGGATGGGAAAAAAAACCTCCGAAGAGTTAAGAGAAAGCGTGTGCCCAACACTTGACCACTGCTACTTAGAGGGAGACACAAAATTAAACCAAGTCAGAAAAGGTCGAATCGCTCAGCTCAGCACAGAAATTGAATGCCGTTCAAGCATCGTTCCTGCACTAACCGCAGATGAAATCAGCTATGCAGAAAACACTTACAGAGACTACGCGAATAACCAACTAAGAGTTGGTGACATCGTTGCTCACAGATTCCTTTTCAACGGACATGGGGAAATGTCAACAGGCGAGGTCATTGCTGTCGATGAAATCCTTGAAACGGTCACACTCAAGCAGCTTTCCGGTGGAGGTATGAGAAGTCAAATTCCAAGAACAGTACCAATCAAGCTCGTACCCGAAGGTCACGGCTTCAAAAGATATGACTTGATTACTGACGGAGATAGTGTTTACCAAGTAAACTTCGTCAGTATCGATGGTAGATTCTTTATGGGATGGAATAGAGGCAGTGAACAGCTTGTCCCTATGGTCAATATGACAAAGCAAGTTCTTTAACAAATGAATCGAAATCTCTGATCATCGACTTGAAAGCTGAATACAAATTTAAAGAATTAATAGGGGCCTGAAGAAATTCAGGCCATCCTTCGTGTCAGGTGTGTCACCAGAGAATCCCGTCCTCAAACTATCTCTAAACGCTCCACAGTCTTCTTAAAGTAGTCCTGGCCCCATAAATTAAGTGTCGCCTTCTCCCGGTCATTGAGAAACGGCGCCACATCCTGCTTGGCCTTCTCCACATCAAGGCCCCCGAATTTCTTCAACAGCATGTCTTGAAATGCCTTCGGAGTGAGAATTCCTTCGTGGTGACCACTTTGCACAAGGCGTGCTTCCAGGTGTTTCAAATGCACTGGGGTCTTGCGCCCCAGATACCAAAGGTAGTCGTAGAAATCCCGGCCCTTCACACGCTGGCCCCAGGCGCGCGCGAGCACGGCATGAAGTTTTCCCGCGAACAAATCCGGCATCGGCATGGTCTTCACTTGAAAGGGGAGCGGGCGAAAGAGATCGCGCACTTCGATGCCATGATCGCCAGGTGGATTGGTATCCACTTCAATTTTAATCTTCAGACCCTGATTCCCTTGGGTCCGCGCGGTGATGATCGCCGGTGCTTGGACTTTGAGAAGATGAACTTTGGTTTCGGCCTTAATAAACGCCGAATCCACCACCGAGTCCTTCGTCTTCACTTTAGTCTGCAATTCAACATCAAATCCAAAAGCTTCAAGCTCGTCTCGAATGGCCTTGTGATAGGCCGAAAGATCGAACTCGGGATCGACTTTCAAGAGTGAAAAATCCAAGTCCTCGGAGAAACGTGGCAGTCCATAAAGAATCCGCAGCGCGGTTCCTCCATAGAACAACGCATGCTCATAAAATTTCGCCCGCCACAGTCCCAAGAGAGCGATCTCTTGCATGATCTCTTTGAGCGCATTCTCGTAATCCTGCACCGTCTGGCACTTGTACTCGTCGAGCATCTGTAAAACGGCATTATCCATGTTTGACCTGCTTCATAAATTCTTTCACGGCGCGTGACTTGTAGTGGATGGCCAAGGCCTTCAAGGCCGATTGATCCAGCTTCTCAAATTCCTCGAGATCTATTCGCAAATCGCCCTCCAGAAACTCCCGCAAGTCATTACCGACGCTCAAGCTTCGGAGGGCGATCACATCCAGGAGCGCCTTCTCCGGCGTCGCTATCAGAAAACTTATTTGCTTGCTTTGAACATGGAGCCGAATCCCCAACGAGTAGGTCGCCTCATGAAGATGGTCGTAGGTGAAATTCCCTACCGGTGTTTCGAACCGATTGCTTTTTTTTACGGTCACCGAGGTGAGTGCCTCCACTCGCTCCGGAATCAGCCCGTAGAAGGCGAGAGCGTACTCGAGCGACACATAGGAGGGCCCGTAGATAAGGTTCGCCAGCACTTCTTTGGAGAGGGGGGCCGGATCTACGGTGGCCGACCACGCGTAGAGCCCTTTCTTGATCCGAAGGATGTGCCCTTTCTTCACCAGCGTGCCGACGAAGCGGCGGGGGTGAGACTGGTCTTGGGCCTCGGCCATGAGTTTTTGATAGTCGAAGTGCTTGGTAGGAATCCGGCGGCGGAGCTCCAAAACGTCCATATTTTCTCCAGTATGTTACAATTATTGTAACATACTATTCGTAAATAATCGACAGTATGTTACAGAAAATGTCACATGGAGGAATAATTAGTGAGACTGACTCGCGAAGTGTCTAAAATTACATTAATCCTCAAAATCTGAGTCGCTGACCTTGTCCACTTGTTGGAAGGTAATGCGGTAAGTGACGACGATGCAGGTGGCAGGGATGGCTGGCCTAGTGAACCCTCACTGCACATACGGAGCTCTTACTGCTTAAGTAAGAGAGCTCGGCAAGTTCAAGCAAGTTTGTTTTAAAATCATCAAAAAAGCTCGATTTAAGACGGCCATTCATTCTCACTTCTACTCGTATTAGATTGAAGTAATGATCGCAAGAAATTAGATCACCTCTGGTACGATGATGTTGAATATTACTGGCGAGAAAGGCCGTGGTCTCCATCACATACTTTATGATGTCACTTTGAGTGACAATTCCAACTAAAACATTTTGTGAATTCACGATGGGCAAAGCATTTATCTTTACTTGCAAAAAAATGATAGCAACCTCATTTAAGCTCACGTGGTCTTTGGCCATCTCAGCTGCAGAATCGGCCTGGATCATGTTCACAGGTGTGCTCAAGATATCTCTGAAGCGCTTTCTCGTCTCAAGCGGATATTTTTTTTTGCACTGGCAAACTGGCCTGGTCGCTCCAGTGCTCATTTTCTCCCAATATCTTTTAAAATTCCGAAGACTGCTCCACCCGAGATAAGTATGAAACAGAATGGACATAATTAGTCACGGGCTTAGCTGATGAGACGAAGGGTGAAAGTTGACCATTAATGGAGATAAGAAATGCCATATCATTTTGTAAGTGGACGTCTTGTTGATTTACATGACGAAAGTCAGCTTTAAAGCACTCGATTTGAAAGCT
>CAMDDI010000156.1 GCA_945890905.1 Bacteriovorax stolpii | reverse complement strand
ACTTGAAGTTATATTTTTTCTCAAAAGCCTTATAAACATCATTTCCAAAGAAAGAACTGAAGTCACTACTGTAAACTGAAACTTTGATTAATTTTTGCTTTTTGAAAGTTTCTGCTTTTTTGTAGGGATTCATACGCTTCAATAAATGACCTTGAATGCCCCGAGGTACGACACCACTGGCAAGCTCAAGCTTATTATGCTTATTAAGCTCAAGGACAAGTTCGTTCATGATTGAGAGTGTGTTTTGCTTTAATGATTCATCTTCATAATTATTTCCAAGCGGATACCACCAAATAGAGGTCTGGCTAAAATGCATTGGCTGATCGAAAGAAATATTTCCCAATGCAGGAATCAATTCGATCGATTTTTTAATATGCGAGGTAATATGAAGAATCAAATCTGGAGAGGCCAACTTTGGCGCATCAGCAAATACATCATTCGTACTTAGAACCTTCCATTTATCTATTTTTACTGAATCTGAAAATCGATAATTATTATTCTTAACAAAAAAGCTTCCATCAGTGCCATGCAAATATCGATAAGCGCCTGTTCCAATCCATGGTTCTTTTTTATTCTTATCAAACGTCCATCCCTTAGGTAATATTCCTAGATGGTCTCTTGTTAGGATTTTTAAAAAGGATACTTGCGGACTTTTTAAGTTGAATTCGATCTCATATTTTCCAATACACTGAATATCGTTAATATTTTTAAAATAATGCGTCGATTGAGAGTTACTATTCATATGACGCTTAATACTGAATACAACATCCTCACAATCTAGATTTTTTCCATTAGAAAATGATATGTTTTCATTAAGTAAGAAGTTAAATTTAGTGCCATTATTTTGAATTTTCCAACTCTTGGCAAGGTTGGGAACAATTTCTCCTTCACTGCTTACCTGAACTAAAGTCTCTAAAACTTGTCCAACTCCCAAGTGCTCAACGAAAATATCAATATCTACAGGATCTCGAGGCATGGTCGTGGGAAAATATCCCACAGTAAAATCCTTAGACGTGGCCATAGTATTTAAACTCCAAAAAATGATAATGTTTAAAATTAAAACTGCTTTCATAAAACTCTCTTATAGATTGTGACTAAGAACTCGCCAAACTCACTTAGGTCTCCGCTGGAGAATGTTTCGACTGTTTCATTTAAATAGCGCGAGAATATTTGCTTATTTTGACTTGATAAATGATCTCTCAATTGAATCATTCGATAAAGGGCATGTGCAGAATGTAACCGCCCAATTGCGGGTCTAGCTTTTCCCTGTAGTGGAGAATGAATTAAACGTGGGTTATTTGAAGTTAAAACAAGTCTATCAAGCATATTTAGAAGGAAAAGTTCTTGATGCGCAAGTTCGTGAACAATAGAAACATGAATCTCTTCTTCATTTTTGAAATTTTCAATACATTGGAAAATAACACCTAAAAAAAATGGATGAGATGCTCCTCGAAATTTTGCATTTTTCACAATGCATATTTGGGCTTCAAGTAACGCAACTTCATCAGGAGTAAAATACATCTTTGTGTAATCAACATTGGGGAATTTTTGAAATTCGATAACTTCGATGCCTTCTTGAATTAACTCAGACTTATCTTGAATAATATTCAGAATCTCATAGTCGGAGATTGGTGTTCCATTTGATACATCTATCAGTTTGTAATAATTCATCATCTTGGAGAGCAATGGTTGATTTTGGTTTAAAACTGAATTTAGCTGATTCTGAAGTTTCGGAATAAGTAAGTCGAAGGTGAATTTTCCGCTTTCTAACTGGCGCTTAACAGTTTCTAAAACTACTTCCAACTTAACTCCTGATAGAAGAATAATTTTACACCAATCCCTAACTAGCAGAAATTAATTTTGTCCGACTAGTTCAGTCCTGCTTATTAATGGATTATTGAACAGGAAAATGAGTAAGCGGTTTAGGCGATAAAAAAGAAATATAAATGTATTGATTTTTTTGGTTGCGGGAGCAGGATTTGAACCTACGACCTTCGGGTTATGAGCCCGACGAGCTACCAGACTGCTCCATCCCGCGACTGAAAAGAGAAACTCTCTTGGAAATTAAAGTAGTTATACTCCCCCTACGCACACATGTAAAGCTAAAACCCGTAACCTTTTAGTCCAGCTTAAATAGCTAAATTTCCATAAGAAAGTCCCGATAAAGACTTTAGTGCAGCTTTAAAAAGGACAAAAATATGCAGGGCCTGGGTCAAAAACAGAAAGAATTGGTTATCAAACTTAACGTTGAAGAGCTTTCAAGTACTCAAGTTCGTCTGATCAAGAGCCTAAATTCTCTTATTACTAATGTACTGACTGCTGATGATGAGTCTGAGTACTTCGAAATGAGTTCTGAATTCCTACGCAAAGCTGCTGAACTTATCAAGCATTCTGATTACGCTAATGCCAACAAAGATATGAATTATGGAGATCAGGCAGTTGAGTTTGCTGTGGATTTCTTGAACGAGTCTTTAGATCAAAACAAAATTCAAAATTTAGATAACTAGTGAGCGAGTTCCCAGAGAAAGGGAACAACTTCAAGAGCGATCAAAATGATCACTACCATTTCCATCATCTGGTTACGTGATTCGCTGACTTCTGAATGAAGAAGTTTTGAGACTTCTGCAAGATTTCCTAGCTTTTCATTAATGCTCTTTTCCCAATCATCAAACTTAAAACGCTTCGAAGATGCTCTAAAGATTGTGGCCAGATAAAAATCCCCCACTGTCTTAAATGAGTTCTCTACATTTTCTACGATCTCCGAAATTTCAAGATATATTTGCCCTGCCTCTTCGGCCAAGCGGGAGAATTTGTTGGAGAACATTTTCTTTTTGCGACCCACCACTTCGTTGTAGAGAGTATTGAGGCGCTGATCCAGAAGATCATCATAAAAGCGCATCTCTAATAGTTGGTTGAGTGCGAACTCAATGACTAATGGCACATCCATGGAACCGGTGGGCTCAATAACAAGGGCAGAATTCCAATCAAGAACAACCAGATCATCTTTTGAATATTGATAAACATTCTCAAGAGTATTTTTCTTCATTTGCTCGGAGAGAACTTCTTTGCTTTCAGCAAGAATGAGGGCTGGCACATCAACTTTCTCAACCAACGAAGAGAGTGGACCAGTAAAACCATCAAGCTCTTGGATAAGATAGGTAACGTAATCCTCATTCATCTTCCATTCTGTGCGAATAGGAATGGCGACCTGAATATCGTTTTGAAACTCCAGGGCCTTCTTGCGAGCGAGATTATCGATTTCGTCGTCGTTTTCTAACCAGCTAGCAATATGAACTAACTCTGCCCAAGTTGTTCCCTCTTCAATGGGAAATTGAAACGAAAGTGAGAGTGTTCCGAAGTGCCATACTTTGGCGATGAGTTCGGAGCTGACTTTTTTATTCTGGATGTTGAGATCAAAAGAACCCAGCTGCACCGAAACCGGTGAGCTGGAGATGATAAGAGACATGTTATGTTTACGGTCAATTTTAAATCTTTCTTTGAGGCGCTTGTCTTCAAAGAGAGCTTCAACCTTTTCAAGGTCAATTTCTGAACCGATGTCGTAGACCCGGTAGACGAGAATTTTGCCTTTTTTGACCTTAATTTCCACGCGAACGGTTCATTGTTTTAGCAAAGTGTGATGCTTTATCGATAGCAAGAGTCTCAACCTCAAGGGCAACTTTCTCTTGAGCTTCACGAAGCTTCACTTCTTTGATTGAGGCCACAGTTTCGTAGTAGCTATCTTTTCTAAACTGTTGGAAGCGCTTGTCATCAGCAGGACGAGCAGTGGTAGCAACAATTTTAGCAACCTTAGTAGCATTAAGAGTTTTCTTGGCCGACATAAATTTACGGATGGTAATCTTATCACCGTGCTCATTGAGACCAAGAGCTTTAAGGAGTTCTTTGCGTGTTGTGAACATATACTGACCAACAGGAAGTGACTGAATGTTCAATCCTTCGATGGCCACACGACGAAGTTTATCAACGGTCAAATCAACGGCTTCACAGATCTTGCGGATCTCTCTGTTTTTCCCTTCATTCAATCGGAATTCAAGCCAAGTTTTATTAGGAAGCTGTTCGATCACACGAACAGATTTTGGCTTCATAAGACCGTCTTCAGTCATCACTCCACGCTTAATTTTTGAAAGGATGGCCTCATTCACGTGACCAAAAACTTTAACTTCGTAAACTTTTTCTACTTCGTATTTTGGATGCATGATCATGTTAGCAAGATCACCATCGTTAGTGAGAATTAAAAGACCTTCAGAGAGATAATCCAAGCGCCCCACAGGGAAAATTCTCTGCTTAACTCCGTAGATGAGCTCCATTACAGTTGGGCGGCCTTCAGGATCTGAAAGAGTAGTCATGTAAGCACGTGGCTTATTCATCACAAGATAAACCTTATCAACAGCAGCAAGCTCAAGGGTGTTGCCATCAACTTGGATCACGTCAGTGTTGGGATTAACTTTTGTTCCGAGTTCAGTGATCGTGTTACCGTTCACAGTTACGCGGCCATCGAGGATATAACCCTCGGCCTTACGACGAGAAGTGATCCCGCAGTCAGCAATAAGTTTGTGTAAACGGATTTGTAGACCTTGATTAGACGTCGTCGTCATAAAACTCTCCAATCTGCCTCCCGGCAGTTTAAGTTGATGAAATATCAGATATAAGAAGCCGATTATTCGTAGATCGGCTCGTCATTCTCGTTTGGTGAAGCTACTGATACATCGCCCAAGAACGCGAGGTCAAGACCAAAATCTCTACCCTTAGTAATGGCCTCATCTACAGTGTTATCTAAGTTCTCGATATCAGCTTCAACGTCGAATTCCATTTCCGAGTCATCCAGCTTTTCACCGGTCAGTTGCTCGAAAGCAAAGTCCAAGGCCTTCTCAAGCTCTAAAGCTTCTTTCTCAAGATTGGCCGATTCAACTTCAGCGATGTCACGGGCCCGAAGAGCTTCGAATTCTTCATCCACTTCTTCAGGTGCATTGAAAATCACACCTTCTACAGCTAAGTCTACAACCTTGGCTTCAATCACATTCATGAGGGTATTAGAAGTGGTCGCCATAATGTTTTGTCTAAGGGACTCATCACGATTAACGAAATCTTCTAAGATATCAAAAGCGGACTTGCGCACAATTGAGTCGCCGTCAGTTTTCCTCTTCTCTTCAAATTTAAGAAGCATCGTGAAATCTGTTTCTGAAGCAATCTGGTGGATATTTTCCGAGAGCTTGTCGAGTTCTTCAAATTCGTCTTGGCTAAACTTCTTACTATCACCACGCCAAACCACTGACTTGATATCGGCGATTGATCCGATGGTATTTTTATTGGCCATCTCTTCCAGTTCAAATTCAGGTGGAAGATTTGAAATATCGGCCAAGTTAAACACTTCAAGGAACTCTTGAGTTGTTCCAAACAAAGTTGGACGGCCCAATTCTTCAGAGCGGCCAGTGATTTTTACTAAGTGCTTATCCATCAAAGCGCGGATGATATGACTTGAATCCACACCGCGAATTTTTTCAATATCTGTTTTAGAAACTGGCTGCTTGTAGGCCACAATAGCGAGCACTTCAAGTGCAGTTGGAGTGAGAACCAAAGAGTTCACTTTAAAGAGATTCTGAACAAATTTTGAATAGGTCGCTTTAGTACGGAATTGGTACCCATCTGCCACTTCAACTAAACGCAGGCCATGGAATTTTTCTTCGTATCCAGATTGAAGACGAGTTAGAGATTCGTGGATTACGCGAAGTGGAAGTTCTACATCAATCTGGGCTTTTATTTTTTGAATTGAAATCGGGCGATCCGACATAAAAATGATGGTTTCAATTGCACCACAAAGTGTCTCAGGATTAAGACCAGTGCGGGCCTGCCATAACATATCTTCTTGAGCTTTCTCATCATAGTGACTTTCATCAAGAGTAAACTCTTCAGGTGCTACTTCTTCAGTTGAAAGATCCCACTGATAATTAATTTCGGTGTCGTTTGAGGCTTCCATGGTCATCCCTTATTGTAGAGTCGCGTCTGCAGCTGCAGGGCCAACCTCTTTCTTTTCATCTTCTGGCTCAAAACCATCGGCAGTTTCTACATCGAAGGAATCTAGATCTTCCTTCACGTCGATGTAAATAGTGCCAAGATCTTCATTTTGGTAAACCTGTAATTTTTTCAAGCGAGCAAGCTCTAAAAGCGAGATAAAGGTAATCACTTTATCAATAATTCCTGTTTCGTTGGCATCTAGAAGGGTGGTGAACTCAGTGGTCTCCCCTACTTTGAGCAAAGATTTTAGACGGATCAATTTCTCTTTGATGGAAATTCGGTCACGCTTAACAACAGTATATTTACGTTTTTCACGACGGATCAGATCCATCATGGTTTCTGTGAGCTGCTGCAAATCAAGGGGTGTCAGGATGGAATTTTCAATCGCCTTACGATCAACCTTTGCTTTAACAAAAATCTCGTGACCTTTTTTATCCAGACCCCAAAGAAGCTGACCCAAACGCTGGAAGCGCTCAAGCTCTTCAAGACGCTTAACAAGCTCACTGCGAGTTTGGATCTCAAGACCCATTTCTCCCGCAGTTATTTTAATCAAATTCTGATCCTGAGATTCATCGGCCACAGTTTGTGATTTTAAATAGAGAAGTGTAGCGGCCATGAACAGGTACTCGCCTGCCACGTCGAAATTAAGATCCTGCATCTTCTGGAGGTATTCCAGATATTGGTTGGTGATAGTATTGAGCTCCAGATCCTGGATGCGCATTTCTTCTTTCTGAATAAGATGAAGGAGCAAGGCCAGAGGACCATCAAAGCGATCAACCTTAACTAGAATCTCATTCTCTGTCATAGGCCTCCAAAAATACCGAGGAAAGAAAACATCGTCCAATTGGCGAGCAACTGCGCGGGCATCAGAAGATAGCTAAGAGTTTGGACTCCCATAAAACTTAAGACCATCGCCCCTATAAAGATTAACGGTGTGTATCGTGCAAAGTCTTCATATTTTCTCAAGGCATGACCCTTCAAAAAAGCCGAAACCATTTTTGAGCCATCCAAGGGAGGGAGTGGGATTAAATTAAAAAACGCTAAAATAAAATTAATGAACACTGAGAAGCGAAGCATACGAATAGAGATTCCGTAAAATTCCCAATCAGGGGACACTTGAGTGGCGATTGCGGCCAAGATAAGAGCGGAAACAGTTCCGATTATTAAATTTGAGAGAGGTCCTGCAAAACTAACCCAGAAAATTCCCTGACGGACTTTTTTAAAATTCCGCACTTCTATCGGCACTGGCTTTGCCCAACCGATCATGGCGAAGTTTGTGAAAGCCGCTAATAAAGGAAAAAAGATTGTTCCCCATGGATCATAGTGAGCCGCTGGATTTAAAGTAAGTCGGCCTTCGTTTTTGGCGGTAGGATCACCGAATCGATTGGCCATCCATGCGTGAGCTGCTTCGTGGGCCACAATGGCCAAAAGAAAGCCCGGTAAAGACTGGGCAATATTGAAGAGAATCCCATTGATATCGTTCATGCACCATTCATATCAAAAGCTCTAATATGACGCAATTTATAAGTTGATAACCCTTGTCGGTTACGCAAGGCAAACCCCTCAGAATCTCACTCTAGATTTTGGACATTCGATCTTTAGTCCCTCATAATTAGTTATGGATCACAAAACAAAAAAAGCTCAGATCGTCATTGCCACTCTAGACTCGGAGCGCCAATCCTTTACTTTTCTGCTGATGCAGACCAACGAGAAGCGTGGTGAGTTTTGGCAAAATGTAACTGGAAAGATTAATGAAACTGAAACTTTTGAAGAAGGTGGTCTGCGGGAGGCCATCGAAGAAACTGGACTCAAGATTGAATCCATTATCGATATGATCGATCTCAAAATCAGTCATGACTTTATTGATGAGAGAAAAAGAAACTGCCACGAAAAAAGTTTTCTTCTGATTCTTGAATCAAAGTGGGATGTGAAAATTGATCCCAAGGAACATAAAGATTTCCGTTGGGTTCCGATGGAAGAAATTTTTGTCAACATCGTAAAGCATAAAGGCAATTTTGAAACTCTCCAAAAATCTGCCCATCTTTTAAAACACTGGGGCCTATAAGAATGTGGTGGCTTTTGCTCTTCACATTCTGCGCTTTTGCGCAAGATGATATCCATCTTGATCTCTCTGCCATCCATCATCTAGATGACGAGCTCCCCGCATTTAAAGCCGACTCTGGTGAGTATGAGCGCGCTTATACTGATGATAAAAGAAATTATAAGTC
>CAMDDI010000155.1 GCA_945890905.1 Bacteriovorax stolpii | reverse complement strand
CCTGGAAAACTTCTAAATTACTTTAAAAATGCCAATTACTCATTGTATGTGATACATCATACGGTGATCATTATTTTGGCCTATTTTCTTGTACACAGCTTATCTCCCACTATCTTTTTTCTCGTGGTGACTGGTCTCTCTTTTCTGATCAGCCTCTTGCTGTATGAAGCATACAGACAATGCAAGGTACGTTTGAAGTGATCGCTATTTCAATTAATTATGATCAAAAATTGAAGACCAGAGGTGTTCGGATTTTATTCCAAAGATGCAACTTATCCTAAAGGCAGTCATTTAAAAAATGGCTGGGATGGGTTTTTGGCCACATCCCTACCGGTTTAGTTTTAGTTTGGATTGGCCGAAGCAGGAGTAACAGATGATGCTGGTGATGATACTTCCGGCTTTTCAACAACAGCGCGGGCACTATTATCCTGAGATGGAACAACTCTATTGGCCGCTTTCAGTTTTAGATCACTACATGAAGGAATAGCTGCCTTAAATTGCGAAGCAATGTATTGCTTAGCCTGATCCACTGTTTCGTAAGTCGCATTCGGTGGATATGCAAATGCTTGCCCCATAATAGGGCTCTGACCTAAAACAAAAGCTTCTCCACCATAAATAGCGGTTAGACCGATATGGGCTGACCCCTGACATCTTACAGTCTGCCTACTATTACCTCGATTCCCAATACTCCAAGATGAGGTACTAATCGTACATCCCGCACCTAAAAGAGTGGGCCTAGTAAAAGCTCGACCTTCAAATGGTGCAAGAGCTTCGGGAGTATTTGCTCTTATGGCAGCGCCAAACTGATTCAAGCTCAAATTACTCCTAACGTTTTGAACAGTGTATCCCTTCTCTTCAAGGGCCTTAACGATTAAGGGATCTGTAGGATTTGATCCAGGAACCTCCACCAGACATCTGCTATCGGTTTGAGAATAGGAACTCATAGACACCATCAAGCAGGCCATTAAACCGACCTTATTATGAAACTTCATATCTTTCTCCTAACAAAAAAAGGTTTCATGCTCATCGGACTTTTCCCCGACAACTTTAATCTTCTGATTGTCTAATTGTTAGACACATAGCTTCCCCAGCGCAGAAGTTTCCAAATCTTAAATTAATCTGAACAGGGATTTATTCATGCACAAGTAGAAACAAAAAACCCCGAGAACTCGGGGATTATTTTCTAGTTGGAGAGAAACTGAATTTTTCCTGCAGGAGCTGTTCGCTCCCTCCAAACAGTTTTTATTCTATCACCATTGTTAATACTTGCAACACGATACCTTTTCGACATTCAAACAATTGTATCCACCACGATTTTGAGCGAAAACTAAAGTAGAAAAAATTATTAAAATTAAAAACCATTTCAAAGAATCATTCCTATGATGAAAAGTAATCACAAGGTAATTGGAATCTATTCGCTGGGTGGAGTCGCAGGAATTAGCTATCTGGAAGCATTTTGATCCTGACTAAAATATGGTCGGTCAGAATGACCTCTTAGTCCCATGCAGAATCAATGTTTTAAGCTACTAAAGCTTGGCCATTGCTTTGCAAATCAATGCCTAGGAGAAACTATGAAATACCTATTACTCATGATTATGGCCTACCTCTTTTTATCCTGTGGAAAATCTTCAGGATCCAAAGGGTCCTCGGATACCACTTTCACACCCGCGCTCACAGCAGCTGATGCTCTGATGGCAAAATTCAGCTATCCAGTGGCCAATCAACTTGTTTTCGAAGGTTCAATCTTGGCCGATCTGACTTCTTCTGATCCCACTGTCTCCCCTTACGGATCAGTTCTTCGCGGTCAGGCCGTGAATGTGCTGACTATTGATTCACAAGAATTTGCAGTCTACGGTGAAGACGGAGTATTTGCCGCCGAATGTGAACCTCATGGGAGCTATCCAGATCACGGGCCCACCCACCCTAAATGCCAAGTGGCCCATGCGGAAAGTTTTGATAAAATCATCGTTTGTTTTAGCACCCAATCAAGCACACCGATGGCCGTAGCACAAAACTGGCCTGGCACAGAGACGGCCATGGAAGATGAGAGTTTGGGAGTGCAATGTTGGGTGAACGGCGTGAAGATGCTCTCAAATAAAATTTTTACCTACTAATAACCAACGCACAGCTTCGACGGCGCCGAAGTTTGCCATCACTTCTATCATTTCAAAATGGGATTTATTCATGCAACCAGAAAGGAAAAATCCCGAGAATTCGGGAAGTCTTTCTGGTGAAGCAGATCACTATTATCCTGCCAGATTTTTGAAATCTAACTTCACCAGTTTTTTAATTATATCAAACTCACCAAAACATTCAACCCGCTACCTATTAAGCATTTCGACCGATATTATTCAAATCCTCAAAGGCCACTTGAAGCCTCTTCACAAAACTCTCCTCACCTTTACGAAGCCAAACACGTGGATCATAAAACTTCTTATTAGGCGCTTCATGCCCTTCCGGATTTCCAAGCTGACCTTGGAGATAGGCCTTCTTATCTTCGTAGAAATTCTTAATTCCTTCCCAGTAGGCCCATTGCATATCCGTATCAAGATTCATCTTAATCACACCATAATCAATGGCCTCACGAATCTCACTCTGAAGTGATCCCGAACCCCCGTGGAAAACAAACGAAACTGGCTTCGCACCAGTGTTGTATTTTTTCTGCACAAACTCTTGAGAGTTTTTCAAAATCAATGGAGAGAGTTTCACATTTCCTGGTTTATACACGCCGTGAACGTTCCCGAAAGAAGCAGCGATACTAAAATTCGCTCCCACTTCTCGCAAATGCGAATAAGCGTAGGCCACATCTTCTGGCTGAGTATAAAGTTTTGAGTTATCTAGGTGAGAGTTATCTACACCATCTTCTTCTCCGCCTGTTACACCGAGCTCGATTTCAATCCCAGTTTCCATGGCACTCATGCGCTTAAAATATTTCGCAGAAATCTCAACGTTCTCTTCAAGAGATTCTTCTGAGAGGTCAAGCATGTGAGAAGAAAAAAGAGGACGCTTATTTTTTTTGTAATTTTCTTCTCCAGCGGCAAGCATGTGATCAATCCAAGGAAGAAGCTTTTTAGCGGCGTGATCAGTGTGAACAATCACCGGCACTCCGTAATGTTCGGCCATCATATGAATGTGATGTGCTCCAGAGATAGCACCCAATGCAGCGGCCTTATCGTTATCAAGCTTTAAAGATTTCCCGGCGTAAAATTGTCCACCGCCGTTTGAGAATTGAATAATAACTGGTGAGTTCACCATCTTGGCTGCTTCCATCACTCCGTTCACAGAGTTTGTTCCCACAACATTCACCGCGGGAAGAGCGAATTTATTTTCCTTAGCGTATTGATAAAGGTCCAAGAGAGCTTGACCATAGACGATACCGGGCTTGAATTTCATTGCTATTCCTTTGTTGATCTCGAGAAAATTGTATTAAAATGAAGTCTCATTGAAAAGGATTTGACCATGGTGATCAAAAGATCAGAATTAGAAAACTACTTCAATCAGCTTCTTTTACCGCAAAATTTTGAGGACTTTGCTCCTAATGGTCTGCAAGTTGAAGGCCATGAGAATGTTTCAAAAGTTGCTTTTGCAGTTTCTGCCACTCAAGAGTCACTCAAAGAGGCCATCTCGTGGGGTGCAGATACACTTGTAGTGCATCATGGAATTTTTTGGAAGCATCAAGGTGCTCGCACTATCACTGGTGGTTGGGGTGAGCGAGTCAAATTAGCAGTAAAAAATAATATCAATCTTATGGCCTACCATCTCCCCCTGGATTCTCATTTAGAAGTGGGAAATGCAGTTTCTCTGGCAAATACGCTACAGATGAAAGATCTTGCCCCATTTGCTCTTTATAAAAGACAGCCATTAGGGATTAAAGGCACGCTATCTCCCATCACAGCTGCTGATTTAAAAATCAAGCTGGCCAAAATTCTTAATCACAACGTGATCCTGGCCACTCCCGATGAAAATAAAATCATTAAGACCTTAGGCATTATCACTGGTGGGGCCAATAATGAATGGAACAAGGCCTCAGATGATGGACTAGACGCTTATCTCACAGGCGAGATTTCAGAATACAACTGGCACGACGCAATTGAGGCCGGGATTCACTACTTTGCAGGTGGACATCACGCCACAGAAAGATTTGGGATTGAAGCCTTGATGAAAAAAACTGCCATAGATCTCAAGCTCGAAGTTAAATTCTTCGACTCTGCTAATCCAGCATAAAATTTAAAGCTTATTTTTTAATAAGAAAATACTGCTCGCCCATGTCATTCATACTGTACGCGGTGAGCTCTGCCTTTAGGCCAAAGCCCATATACAGATCACTTCTAGCGTTCCCTTTGATAGCTCCCCCAGTATCTTGAGAAATAAAGAAACGAGCAAAAGGAGCTTTAAGGACTTGGCCATTATCTTCAACATTCAGGGCCTTGCTGGTTTTCACAAAATTAATAATCCCAGTGGTTTTATAAATTCCGCTATCATTGGCCAGAGAGCGACCTTCAGTAAGAGGAATGTTATCAAGACCAAGCGGCTCATCTTCAGTGACTTTGAAATAAACATAAGATGGGCATGAACCAAAAACTTCTTCGGCCACTTCTGGATGCTCACTTAAATACTTACGCTGCTGAGAAACTCCAGCCTCACCGGGCTTAAGCATGCCACTCTCGAGCATGTAGTGATAAACCATTTTGAAAGTACGACTATTTTTTCCAGCATAACTTAAATACTTCAATGTCTCCGAACCATCTTCATTTTGAATATGAATGCGGCCACCACCTTGAACATGCAAGAGGTATATATCGTAGAAAGAATCTTCAACCCAGAAAAGTTCTAGTCCCTTACCTTGTAGCGCTCCCTGGAAATCAATTTGTACTCGTGTATAGTTCTGATCCTTCACATCTTTAGGCATGCCATAAATAGGGCGGCTAAAGCGTTCAGTGCGAACCGTTGAGCCAGTCATATCGGGAGAATAGTAAGAAGTGTACTTAGTTACTGTTTTTGGTTTTCGGTAGCCTGATTCACTCTTACCTGGAACCGGTCGGTAGATAGCAAAGAGGTTATTAAGGTCAATATTAAATCTGTTATTACATTCAATCAGGGTTTTGGTCTGAAGACACTCTTTACCTTCTCGGGCAAGAGTCTTCAAAGTTAGAAGAGATTCTTTTAAAACTGTTTTTGGGTAAGTAGTTGCACCAAAACGAATTTTCCCCGAAAGACCACTCACCTCATAGGCCACCATCTGGCGATTGATAGCAAGTTCAAGATTTTCAAATTTCATATCGTCGCTGAACTCCAAAGACTGGAGAACACGAATAGTTGGAGTGATTTCAACTGCCATAGCAGATAGGGAAATCAAAACCAAAAGAGATAAAAATTTCTTCACGTAAACCTCTCAAAAAACTCTATGTTAGAATTAGGTTAAGGTTTCTTGACTACAACTGTCAAAGTAAATCAATTCCCCAAACTCTTCCCCATGAGAACAATGGGTGAACCGTGAAAATTTAGCTCTACCTGGGCCATGAAGCCAAGTTTTAAGTAGAAACTTTGATTGCGGGATGTAGGCCCTGTCATGATGTGCAGGCCAGTGATTTTAGTAGTTTGTAGAGTTTTTTCACATTCTATTAAAAGCTTACTTCCAAGACCCAGTCCCCTCGCAGTGTGGTGAAGATTGATGTGCAAATGGCCCGGATACTCTTTAAAGAATTCCTTAAATAAGGGCATGTGGGGTTGGATCTTAAATAAGGCCTCATTATCACTTTCTGGCATGGCCACAACATAGCCTAAAACCTGATTTTGATCCAAGGCCACAAAAGCGTATTGTGGATAATGTTGCAGATAAAATCCTACATACTTCCAGAAAAATTTCTCTCGCTCCTCATCATCTTTGAATTCTTTTTTAGAGGAGGTTTCAAAAAATATCTCTTTGATGCCTGGAACATCTTGAGAGCGAAAAAGAGCTAGAGTCGCTGACATAAATTATATACCTGGTACTTGGCCCGAAGTGGTGGATCAATATGCTTCACATCTTTAACAGCTTCAAAGCGGTAGAGATGAATCCAATCTGGCAGATACTCTTCAATCATTTTTAAAAGTGGCAATTCAGGATTTTTTTGAAGTAGCTGCTTGGTAGTAAAGTACCAGTCAAAGAGCAAATCAAAATGGGCCCGTTTTAAAACATCTTCAAACTCACCATGAAACTCCTCGGGCCGAATTTTATGAAACTCCCGAGATGCATGGGCCCAACGATTAAGCCGTTTTGAGCTCTCAGAACTTTGAGAGAAATACTGCTGCCAAATCTCACCCGAGAGTCCCACCCATTCCAGAGCGATCATCCAAGATTCATGCTCTTTGGAGTTGATAAGTATTTTAGAAAATTCACTGGTGTGAGAGAGGAAATTCTCAGTGAGAGGCAGCTTCATCTCTGGATGCTTTGCCCCTTCAGCTAAGAGTTTTTGCATAAATAAAATCGGCTTGCCGGACTTTTGCAACTCATTCCACAGATGCACAGGTGCAAATCCCTGAACCAGCATTTGATCCATGGTCTTTTTTAGATCTGCAGACAGATTCAAATTATATTTCACTTCAAAGCGGTGGGCGCGCAAAAATCGTACTGGGTCTTTGGCAAAATCTGTTCCACAAGCATAGAGTAGTTTATTCCGAAGATGCTCAAATCCCCCGAGCGGATCCAACAACACGCCGGATCTCACACCCATGGAATTAATAGTGAAATCCCTGCGAAGGATCGCCTTTTCAAAGGGCAGTTTAAAATCAAACTCGGCGGTAAAGTTTTTATGATGAAGGGTATCTTCGAAAGTCTCAATTCTCGGTGGTGAAAACTCCAACTGATAACCATCTACCTCTAAGCGAATAATGTCGTAGGGAAGAAACACAGTTTTCCCTAGTTTGGAGAGAGATTTGCTTAAGGCCTTCCAGTCATTTTGGTTAAAGGCCAGGGTATCGTGGGAAACTTCAATATCCCAATCATGACCTAATTTACCTGTGAGAAAAAAATCCCGAACGACACCCCCAACAAGTGTCAGATGGTATCCGTGGGAGCTCAGATCTTTTTCAAGGGTTGAAAAAAAACGAGGAAAAAGAGCTTGAAATTTTTTGGCATCAAAGTTTGTCATTTAGAGTTACTATTATTCTAGACTCCAAAATCTTTGGGAACTTAAAAGAGCCAATGCAAAGCACTATACTCATTCTATGCCTCGCTTTTTCACTTTCAGCATGGTCTCAGGGCCCTGAGGCACAACTGGGGCAAATCTCTTTTCAGGAAAATGCCCTTCGAGCTGATCTGGCACTTATTCTTAAAGAAGCTAAACTTGACCCCAAAGTCATTCAAGTCCAATTTTTGGCAGATCATCCGGACCAGTCAGTGCGTGTTCAATGTGCTCACGATCAACTCACTCTTACGGTTCATGCTATTCCTGGCGAAAGAGTGGCGACCTTCTACAAAGGCATGCGCCAACTAGGATTTCTTTTTCCACATCCCTTAAAACAGATCAGTCCTACTCTTGAGATCATGAAGCTGGGTTGTAACCATACTTATCACTGGAAGCCTGCCACCAAGATCCGCGGCTTTCACTTACATACTCTTCATCCCAATGAATGGGTTCACGGATTCTTTATGGGCAAGGCACACATTGCTGAAGCCTATGTTCGGTGGCTGGCCCGCAATAATCAAAATGCCCTGGATGTGAGTTTGCTCAGGCTCCCTTTAGAAGAAATCGAAAAACAATTCACGCCAATTTTTAAGTTGGCCCAGAGTCTTGAGATCTACACCGGAGTCTCTCTAGGAATCGCTCTCCATCAGCAGAAGAGCTATAAGCTCCTAAGCCTGCTTGAATCCATCACAGGATGGGGAGCGAGCAAAAAAATCCACTCAGGTATAAAAAATCTCTATAAAGCTCTCCCTCTGAATTTTATGGTGCTTGAAATGGGAACCAGTGAATTTACTCCCACCGATTTTGACAAAAGCCTTGAGTGGATGAATACCAGTGCAGAAACTGCCAACGCTCTTCACACCACTGTGTTCACCAAAGTCCACGTTTCAACTAATCAATGGAATAAAAAATTCGGCAATTTCAATTTTCTTCCTCAGCACGCTTCAAAATCTTTAGGTGTGTGGCCTCATACTGTCATGTTCTATGGTCTTCTTGATCCCTCTGCTCCCATGTATGGAAATAAAGATTTCTCTTACATCAAAATTTTTACAATGGAAGAAAAGAAGAAGCGCCCTACATGGTATTACCCTGAGACAAGTTACTGGGTAGGAATGGACGATGACATTCCTTTGCT
>CAMDDI010000154.1 GCA_945890905.1 Bacteriovorax stolpii | reverse complement strand
CCACATTATTTCTCATATCATAAATCGCTTTGGCCCCTTGGTTTAAGGCCATGCGATATTTGGTCACTGCTGATTCTTGTTTCCTCATAAAATCAAAAATGGAAGTTACAACTTCACTACTTGTATGCCAGTAAACATCTGACTGCGGCCCACTGTAGAGAGGAGCAAACACGTCAGTGGTATAAACTTCAGTTCCATTAGTAGGAGATACTTTCCTATTGGTTTTTTGAATAAAGCCGAAAGAATCTACTTTGGAAGATTCATTCAACGCTTCAGGGCTTGGTATTAAGTAATTGGCACTTTCATAAAGAGTGGCCGCACGGATGCGGTCAATTTCTGATTCAAGAACTTCTTGAGTGATAGCTCCCGTGAAGGCGGCACCTTTAAAAGCATTGAACTGATTTTTGCTAAAGAGGCCGATGGCCTTATCATTGTCTTTATTAACACTAGGCTTGATGGAATTAATTTTCAGCACACTGTTGGTGTAACCTGTGTCTTTATAAAGTTCTTCGTAATCATAAACCATATTCGGTATGCCGAATTGTACGTCTCCATTATTACTAGTTCCACCTAATGGGGAATTCTCATCTTTTAGCCAAAAGTAACCTGGAGGATTGGTTGAAAAATTAATCGGAAGAGGTGCTCCAGGAATGAACTGACCCAAGGGAAGTGTCGAGCCATCTCTTTTTGTTAAAGAACTCAGGTCCAAAGTTGTGATGTAGGGTACTGATCTTCTTTTTGTCTGGGGCTCATTTCTTCCAGTGAAATAAGCTTGCGAACCTTTTTGCGAAAACAGCATGGGCCCAATTCTTCCACCGAAAGGTTTAGCAGAAGCATAGGCCGTGAGCTTTACAGATTCTCCACCGAAAGGATTAAACATTCCCACAAATTCAGCTTCCCCACGAACAGCATAATAAGTTACGACATCAGGATTTTTATAAAATCCAAGAGGGTATCCTGGAACTGGAATGGCCACTTTGGAAACATCACAGGCCCCTGAGGTAGCAGAATCCGCTCGCGGAATCATGGCATCGTAGAAGACAGCGTAATTGACCATCATAAGTTTTAAATCAAGATAGTTTTTAGGATTGGATTGAAAAGCACTAGGGGGTGTTAAGAGATAGCTTGCTGAATTGGGATCTAGGATTGCTCTCTTCGGTGGAATTTCTGTGAGTGTAAATGAATCCTTCATTTCTGAATCGTCTTCATTTCCTAAATTGCGATAGCCCGAATAAAAAGCTTTCACCATTCGTTCATTCCCAAGCATGGGTTCATTACTTACATCCGTTATCATTTTCCCGCAGTTAGTTTTTCCACCTCGCTGCATGCACACGCCTTCGCTGAACGGAGGACGGTTGACTGCGAGCTCGAGGTTTCTCATTCTCATGGCCAGCTCAACTGCGCGAGGCCAAGCACCTTGTCGATTGGCCAGAATCGCAGGGCCCTGGCCTACGAGAGTTTCATCGATGCTTGAGTTAGAAAAAACATTATAGGCCCACGTCGTGGCCACCAGCATGTTGAGACGAGTGCGATCAATGCAGTCATTAATTTTGGTTCCAATTAATGAATCCATAAAAGCTCGAGAGGCTTCTTCTGCACCCGGCAGATTAGATGAACCAAACTCTGGTAAACCGGGAATGGAATAATTTTTACAAATGTTTGTAAGTGATCCTGCTAAGTGAATGCACACTGAAGGAAAATTATATGGATCAGCTACTCTCACTCCAGTGATGGCATTTCTATCATCAGCGAGTCTGAAACTAATGGCAGGGCCTGAAGCCGACAGAGGTGCACCCACATCCACGATATTTAAATTTCCAATGACGTAATACTTGTACATCCACTCTTTATAAATATTTCTCATCTCCCAATTGAGATAAGCAATTTTTGAGAGCTGACGAGACTGCACACTGGCCCCAGCAAAAGCTGCCGCATCCGTTGCATTTTGAAGATTGATTTTTGCTTTCACAAAAAGACCGACGTTGATGACAAAGGCGATGATAGAAATCAGCACCACCAAAGAGGCGGAGAAAAAGATACTAATTTGACCCTGTTCTCGGTTGCTTTTTGCCACTGGCGCCATTTTATTCGGAGTAAGGATGTAATATTACGTCCCTCCATTTTGGTACGGCATTTGCGAGGTGTAAAGCATCCAGAGGGTACCGATCTCTGGTAGCTGTACGTCAGGAGAATTCGGTGAGCCACTCCTAGCAATAACCCCACCTTGTTTTACCCTTCAAGAAATTCACTACCCTAGGCATCGCGGGATGCCTAGAGTGTCTCACTCTTGTATCACGGGGAAAAACTTGCAGTGGGCATTGCTCGCGAGTTCTATGATCTAATAAGGGAAGGAGAATCCATGAATAAGGCCAACACCAAAGATTGTTTCTGCGCCCATTGTCGCTCACCGCGAAAGCTGCGCTACTTTCGTCGTTTGCAGGTTCAGCATTACTTTCAGATTTTGGTTCTCACTATTGGTGTGACCGCTGCTCTTTATCCTTGGCTAGTTTGGAAAGGCATCATTTCCCTGCCGGTTATCTGGGCCATCTTTGATATGACCTACAAAACACTTTATCGCAAAGATTTGGCCTGCCCTTACTGTGGCTTTGATGTGACTTGGTATAAAAAAGATGTGAAAGTTGCCCGCCGTCAGGTGGAAGATTTTCTTAAACAAAATCCAGAGAGTCCGGTGCTTCGTCGTGTGAATAAATCACAGGATATTTTCGAAACTCCACTCAACTAAATTTCTCTATACGCATTATAGCATTTGAAAATTCCAGAACTTAAGGCCAACGTTGTTTGGCCTTTTTTTTTCATGAATGGCCGACAGGAAAGGAAAGGAAAAAAACTTTTCCCTTCACTATCAACCGCGGTAAGAAAGAAGAATAGGAAACAACCTTACCATTACATTCGCAACCTATGCGATTAGGAGCCCACATGAGCGTTAACAAAGTCATTCTTTTAGGAAGACTCGGACAAGACCCAGAACTTAAGTACACACCAGGCGGATCAGCTGTGTGTAACTTCTCACTTGCTACCACTGAAGCTTGGACAGACAAGCAAGGTCAGAAACAAGAAAAAACTGAATGGCACAGAGTTGTGGTTTGGGGAAAACTAGCTGAACTTTGTAATCAATATCTTGCTAAGGGCCGCCAGGCTTTCTTGGAAGGCCGCCTTCAAACTCGTTCATGGGACGATAAAGACGGGAACAAAAAATACACTACTGAAATTCTAGCATCTACAGTTCAGTTCATTGGCGGAGCTTCTGCTGGTGCAGGTGCCGGTGCTGATCGTGGAAATTCTCAAGTTGATACCAGCTACGCTCAAGCGGCTCCAACTCCTGAGTACCAGATTTCAAGTGACACTTCTTTTGCTGCTGATGACATTCCATTTTAGTCTCTAATTGACACCTTTTATCCACCCGGGTTCTATCCGGGTGGAATTATTGCCTGCCCCCCAAAAAATCTGAAAGTGCTACAATCTTCTAATGGAAGATAAAGTGAGTTTTTTTTCTGTTCGCAGAGACCTGATCCTAGTTGATCAGCCTCTTCCTTATGATTTGTATGTAAATTCTTCTGTGGTGAAGGGAAAAGAGAAATTTATCCGTCTCTTTCACGCCGAGGGAACTCTGCATGCCGCAGAGATCGAGCGCTTTCACGCCAAATATTATCAACTCTATGTTTCTGAAGATCAGCGCCAGATCTATCTTAAAAGTCTGATCAAATCTTCTGCCACTGATCTTCAGAAGACCGAGATTATTAAAGATTCTGCTCTCTCTTATCTGACACATATTTTTGATAACAAGAAAGAATTCTCCACTGAAATTCTCACACAGGGAATTGAGGGATGTCGCTCAGTAGTAGAGAGCATGGTGGACGTGCTAGATAAACACAGCATTGATTCTCTTCGAGGAATGATTGGGAATTTAAGTTTTCATGATTTTTATACTTACGATCACTCTATTAATGTTTCAATGTATTGCATTTCGATTTATAAAGCCATTAATCCAAAGGCCACGCGAAAAGAGCTCACACATGCCGGTCTTGGGGGACTTTTGCATGATTTAGGAAAAGTAAAAATTCCTACTCATATTCTCAATAATCCCGGCGGCCTCTCAGATGAAGAATACAAAGTTATAAAACTTCATCCAGACTATGGACTTGATCTCTTGGTGAGTGGTCAGTGCGAGGTAAGTGGTGACATAGATCTGAAAATTGTGGCCAGGGTAGTGCATGAGCATCACGAGAATTTTGATGGCACAGGTTATCCTCGCAAACTCAAAGGAAAGGATGAGATTCATCTCCTCGCGCGAGTATGCACCATTGCTGATTTCTTCGACGCCATCACCACCAAGCGCTCCTACAATGATGTTCTCTCCATTCAAGACGCCATGAACACCATGAGAAAATTTCGTGGCATAAAACTTGATCCTGATATTTTTGATATTTTCGATCAGCATGTACGATACGTAAGAGGGGATACTGGTAAGCAATTTAAGCTTCTGGATAGTTTTGATCCCACACTTCCATACGCGAAACTTCCCCTTGAGGAAATCCGTAAGTTTGAAAAAGAAATGGATTTTGGAAAAATTAAAATCGTAGATCCTGTGACCAAGAAAAAAACTTAGTTCGTACTTTTTAAACTCGTGAACAAACTCTCAGTATCACACCAAAAAAAAAGGCCAACTTTCATTGGCCTTTTTTACACATTAATAAAAAAAAATATTATTGCTTCTTCGTTTCTGTCGCTGGAACTGCTTTGTTCTCTGTTTGAGCAGGTGCTGCATCTTGAGCAGGAACAGTCTGAACACCTTTCGTGTCTAATGCTTGAACATCAGAGTTAAGGGGAGCGGCCACAGGAGCTTCATTATCAAAAAGTGATTTTTTAGCTTCGCGAGATTTTAAGGTTGTGAGGAAAATTGAGTTCACCATAAATCCAATCGCAAGAATGGAAGTCAGTTTCGTCATAAAGTTACCTTTAGCAGAACTAGAGAAAACGGCTTGAGAAGCACCGCCACCCATAACAGCACCCATCTCAGCTCCTTTCCCGAACTGAAGAAGAACTGTCACTACTAAAAGAACACAGATAATAACGTGTAAAACGATTAAAAAAGTCATCATAAAGTCTTGTCTCCGATTAAGGACATATTTTTAACAAAGTTCCGGGAGCTTGCAAATTAAAAACGCTTATTTATCACCACAGAGGGCCAAAAAATCTTTGGCCTTAAGGCTGGCACCCCCAACTAGTCCACCATCGATGTCTTTTTGGGCCAGTAATTCTTCAACGTTATCCGGTTTGACGCTACCGCCATAAAGAAGTCGAACCTTAGAGCCAAAGCCCGGAAACTTCTCACTTAAAATTTTACGAATAGAGGAGTGAACCTCTTGGGCCTGTCCGGGTGTTGCAGTCTTACCTGTTCCGATGGCCCAAACTGGCTCATAGGCAATAACCAGGTTTTCCTCATTGGCAGCTGAAAGATCATTTAAACCTTGGTGAAGTTGATCTGAAACAATCGCTAAAGTTTGTCCGGATTCACGCTCACTAAGAGTTTCCCCCACGCAGTAAACCGCCGTAAGATTTTCTCGCAGAACAGTTTGAAGTTTTGCCTGACAAGTCTTAGACGTTTCACCGAAAAATTGTCGACGTTCCGAGTGACCGATCAAAACAAAATTCCCTCCCATTTCTTTAAAATTGCGGGAAGAAACTTCACCTGTGTAGGCTCCGCTCACATGCTCAGAGCAATTCTGAAGGCCTGCTTTAACGTTTTCATTAATAATGAGTTTTATATAGAGCGGTTGAGATGCGATCCACGCATCAATTTTATTTGAATACTTTGATTTGAATTCAATTAAAAATTCAGCGCACTCTTTACCATTTTTATTCATCTTCCAATTGGCGATCATGAGCTTTTTCATAAACTACACTCCGTATTTCAAAGCTTGAATGCCAGGAAGCTCACCGCGCTCGATATATTCAAGAGAAGCACCACCACCAGTTGAGACGTGAGAGAAATTTTGCGCTTCACCTGATTGCTGAACTGCCGCTACTGAATCACCACCTCCCACCACTGAGAAAGCTTTCGTTTCTGCAATGGCGTGAGCAATAGACATCGTCCCTTTGGAAAAATCTTTGTTTTCAAAAAGTCCCATGGGCCCATTCCAGAAAATAGTTTTCGCCGTCTTAATATGATCAGAGTAAGCCGCAATCGTGAGAGGACCAATATCAAGTCCCATTTGATCTGAAGGAATATTTGTTCCAGGACAAGGAAGAGGCGCTCCACCAAATTCTAATGAAGCCACGTGATCTTTTGGAAGCTGAATCTTTCCACCCTTATCTTGCATAAGGAGTTGCTTAGCAAGGGATACATCTTCGTCAGAGCAAAGAGATTTACCAACTTCAATGCCTTTTGCCTTCAGGAATGGATAGGCCATGGCCCCACCAATTAAGAGTGTATCAACCAGAACCATCATCTTTTCGAGGGTTTTAATTTTATCCGAAACTTTCGCTCCACCAATCACTGCAACAAATGGTTTGGCCGGTTTATCAAGAAGAGTGCTTAAAGAATCAATTTCTTTTTTCATGAGAAGACCAGCATAAGCGCGGCCCTTGAAGAAAGCATTGATGCCATAAACTGAGGCATGCTTTCTGTGAGCAGCACCAAAAGCGTCGTTAACGTAAATATCGCCGTAGCTAGCGAGCTTTTCAGAAAGCGCCTGATCATTTTTTTCTTCACCAGCGATAAAGCGGATGTTTTCTAAAAGAACAACTTTTGTCTCAGGCAATTGAAGAAGATTTTTTACACCATTATCAATTGCAGACGCAGAAAGAATCACATCCGTTCCAAGTTTGTTAGCTAGGTATTCAGCCACTGGTTCAAGAGAATATTTAGGATTAACCTCACCATCTGGACGACCAAGATGACTGATGAGAATTAGCTTGGAAGCCCCTTTCTCAAGGATCATACGGATTGTAGGGATGGCCATATCAATCCGGCTCGTATCGGTAATGGTTCTCGGTTCAGTTTTTGATAACGGAACGTTGAAGTCAAAGCGGGCAATGACTTTTTTTCCTTTGAGTTCGGCGTCTTTGAGATCTTTAAGTTGCATTTAGAATTCCTAATTAAAGTTTTTGGCCAATGAAGTTTGCTAAATCTATTACTCGATTTGAAAATCCGACTTCATTATCATACCAGCTCACAATCTTAGCAGTGTTGCCAATAACATTGGTGAGTTTTGAATCTAAGAATGAAGATTCAGTAGCTCCCATAAAATCCATAGAAACAAGTTCTTCAGTTGTATAACCTAAAATTCCTTTTAAGTTTTCCGTTGACGCTTTTCTCATGGCTTCATTGATTTGATCTTTAGTCGCTGTTTTTTCAAGCACAACAGTTAAGTCCACCAAAGAAACATCTGGAGTCGGAACACGAACAGCGTAGCCATCAAGCTTGCCTTTCATCTCTGGAATCACTTCACCTAAAGCTTTAGCAGCACCAGTCGAAGTCGGTATCATAGAAAGAGCAGCGGCCCGGGCACGACGAAGATCATCGTGAGCATTATCTAATAGGTTTTGATCAGAAGTGTAGGAGTGAACTGTTGTCATCAAACCGTTAACGATTCCGAAGTTCTCGTGAAGTACTTTAACTACTGGAGCTAAGCAGTTTGTTGTGCAAGAGGCGTTTGAAATGATGTGATGTTTTGCTGAATCATATTTATCAACGTTGATTCCCATCACAAATGTTCCATCAAGATCTTTTCCTGGAGCACACATGATAACTTTTTTTACAGTGCCACGCATGTGGAGCCCAAGTTTTTCTTTGTCTTTAAAAATTCCAGTAGCATCAATGACCACTTGTGCACCGACTGAAGACCAGTCAATGGCAGCTGGATCTTTTTGATCAAAGAATTTAATCTTTCGGCCGTTATAAGAAATTTCTCTCAACTCTTGATTGAAAGAAAAGTCACCCTTGAGTTTTCCATGAAGAGAATCAAATTTTAATAAATGAATGTACGCCTTAGTTTCGCCAGGATTATTGATCCCCACAATTTCGATATTAAGGTTTGTATCTTCGTTTAGACGATTGAAGTAGGCGCGAAGTACGGTTCTTCCGATTCGGCCAACACCATTGATACCAATTTTTACGGTTTTCATAAGACTCCTCATGTCACTCGCGTGACTATCGAAAATGAACTAAAATTGAAGACATTTTAAGCGTTTAGAACATACTTCACTTCCTGGCTTTTGTGTAGCGGAAACCCTGAATTCCGTGTAGTCTGAATTCCACTATCCGAGCACTTAACGCGAGTACACAATCATGAAGAAACTTTTCGTCTCTGAATTACAAGGTAAAGAAGAAATTGAATCAGTCTTTTTGGTAAAGATCTTCAATGTCATGGAAGGAAAAGACGGGAAAAAGTACTTCAATACCATACTCACTGATTCAAGTGGT
>CAMDDI010000153.1 GCA_945890905.1 Bacteriovorax stolpii | reverse complement strand
ATCACGAAGCAGCGAGATGCCTTCTTTGGCCGTATCATGAAGAGGGGATTTTTTCTTCCCACTCTCCCCTCGTAAAGCTTTCATATTGGCAAAAATTTCAGCGTATAAATTGAGCTTTTCCACACTATCCACAAGGGGTAACCCCGTATTCTGGAAAAGTCCCACCACAGTCTCAAAAGCACTCCGGTCATTTTCTGACGGAAGATCGAGTGTGTGAATCATACTTAGTGCATGTTCTAGATCATTGAGTTTGAATGATTTCTCCAAGAGCTGACCTAACTTCCTTGGGTGAGCTTCATCTAAATCGAACGTTTTCCACACCAGGCGCAGGCCTGGGTCACTAAAGACCTGACTTAAAGCACTCAAGAGCTGCTTCTTCTCACGAATTACAATTTCTAAAAGTTCAGGACCCAGATTTTGAGAATTTTTCTCAAACCATTTTTCAAAAAGTATTTTCACTTGATCTAAGCGTTCAGCATTGAAGATGATTTTGGCTTCAGTAGAGAGATGAGGAAAATAGCCAGAAGTGATAAGTCTGCGGCAAAATCCATCGATAGTGGTGACGGTAAGATACGGCAGAGCTTCTAGAGCAATCTTCCAATGTCCATTTTGAGAGTCATCCTCAGATGCAATTTGAGTAAACTTATCTGACAGACGAATGCTCATCTCGCCTGCGGCTTTCTTAGTGAACGTCATCATCACCACTTGGGAGAATTTTTGACGAATCATTTCTTCGAAAGTACCTATAGTATTTTGCTCATATTCACTCATCCATTGTCGGGTCAGATAGAGAATGTGTTCCACCAGAACAAAAGTTTTACCTGAACCTGCCCCGGCCTTAAGCAGCACTCCACCCTTGTGTTCAATGGCTAAAAGCTGTTCGGAGTTGGCCCTAGACATGAGTGGCCCCCGTAGAGGTTTTTAAACACACGCGGGAGAGCTCGCAATAATCACAAACTGCGGCCTTCCTAGGAATGGCAGCAAAACGGGTTTCAGCCTGAATAGTCACACTGAGCTCTTTAACTTTTTTCCAAGCTAATTTTAAACTTTGGGTAAATTCTTCTGAAAAGATTTTTGGCTTTCCAATTTTTTTCTCTTTTAATCGGGCAACTATGCCTTCATCAGAAATTAGTAAATTGGATTCAGAAGGATCGTCTAAGACTACGTAACCAATCACAATTTGTTTTTTATCAAAATCAGGAATCATTTTTTGAGCGGCCAGTGAGTAGACCCAAAGCTGCAAACTCTCAATCTTCTCCACTTCTGAGTTTGTTGATGCCGCAGCTTTGCTAGATTTAAAATCTAAAAGAAAAATGGTGGAGTCAGAAATCCCAAGACAGTCCATAATTCCCGAGAGTTTAAAATCTTGATCACTTTGAAACTTTTCTTCAATTTTCCACTCTATGGGAGCAGTCATGACACTTTCAATATCTCGGAGGAACTTAAGCCCGTTCATGGCCCGGTGATTGAAGATAATTTTTCGTTGATGATAAACATCTGCAGGAAGACTCAAGGAGTGCTCACGAATGTGCTGATTAAAAATTTCACTGGTTAAACTGTGAAGGTCTTGGTCTTGAAGTTTACGCTTATGGAACTCTTCAATAATTTTATGAATGATGGATCCAGACGACATGGGATCAATATCTTTTTCGAGAGCAATAGAAGGAGTGATTTTTTCAACATAGTTATAATAAAACTTTCGGGGGCAATCTACAAAGGTCTGAAGTCTGGTGGCCGAAAAATTTCCAGTATACTTTAATTTGTCCAAACCAGAGTGATCAAATGGAATTCTGGTTTCCACCGCGAGATCATCTTTGATTTCAATGAGGTTAACATTCGCAAAAAGTCTCTTCCAAATCAGATTATGCTTTAAAACACTAGCAGGCATCATCACAGTAACGTCACATTCAGAAAATAAGTTTTCAAACTCCCACTGCTTAAATGCCAGATCGAGATCATTGCGCTTAAGGGGTCCTAATGTGCTTAAGTGCTTTTGAATACTCTCCGTATAGTTTTGGCCCAAGCCTTGAATATCATCGAAGCGCTCATCAATGCACAGTAGGATTTTTTTATTTCGGTCAACATCTTCTAAAGAAGACATATCCTTGAGTTCAATCAGTTCTCCATCTTCCAGGATGGGAGAGAAAGAAGTTCTAGGTTGATTAAGCGAAACCACATCTCGCAGTAGTTTAAGGAAGAATTGATCCATCTCCACATTTTCATCGGTGAGATTTTGAATGCTAAGGAGTGCTTCTTCATACAGCTGCAAAGCTTTCAATTTTTTAAAGGGCATGGTTTTAAGGTGTGGTCCAGCGAGCAGTTGCATCTTCCTTTGAGACAGAGTTTGAGACAGCTCTTCTTGATTAAATGTGAAACCCAAATTTTCTTGTAAATAAACATTAAGTTCTAGAAGTTCTGTTTCCACTAAATTATGAGCAATTTTAAATCCTACTCTGGAAGAGGGAAGAATATCCATATGCTCGGAGGTGAGCTTTGCGACTCCTAAAATCACTTGGGAATTGGTTTTAAGTGTTGTTTTTAAGCGCAGGGAAATTTCCCTGGAATTAATCTTCAGCCAGCTGCCTTTTGGATGAATCTCTATTTCCGGTAAACTCTTTTCAGAAACTCTATCTTCACGGATCCAGCTCACCCAATCGGAGCGTTTTAATTTTTCTTTGAGACTCGATGGGAAAGGAATGATGACTTGATAGCGAATGGCCAAAGCTTTAATTAAATCTACTTGCTGGCCATTCAAATGCTGAAAGCCCCAAAAAATATACACTTTTTTAAGGGACTGATGCTCTTCTGTGGAACGAAGTGATTCAGCAATATGATGATAGGCCGCGTGCTCATCGGAGTACCCAGAGACTTCTAAAAGCTTCCAAAATATCTGCAGGGCCCGGCGAATATCTTCGGGTTGCTCTTCAAGAACTGAGGAGAGAGCTTCTTCATTAAGGGTAAAGCTTCGCAGATCAGAAAACATGTTATAGGCCTGAACAAATTGCTCATAACCTAATTCAGGAAAATACTTTTTCTTCAAAATGCCGAAAATCAAAAGAAGTTCGGCTTTGCGCTTAACTTGAGGACGGCTTTGATCGTCCCATAAAGTAGTGAGAAGCTCGGAAGTAAATTTAGCAATAGTCACCACATCCTGCTGAGAGCTGGATTTAAGAAGTGTGCGCAAAGTATCCGCTTTAGCGGGACTTGGAGTGATAAAAATTTTTTGCCCAGGTAAACCATCGAGCTCTGACCACAATTGATTCTTCTGGGAGAAATAAACGACCTGCATCATAGATGGCGAAATTCTACCTTTAAGAGGGAGAAAGATTAACAAAAAAGGCAGGACAGGTTATAAATTATGCCTATCAGGAGTACCAATGCTAGCCGTCAGCCGCCTTTATAGCTTTCTTGACCATAAAAATGGTTTCAATGTTCATTTCTTAGAAGGGCAAAAGATTATCCACGATCTAGTTTTGCTTCATCCCATGAAAGGAAGTGGTTTTGCCTACTTTCGAGATACTTTCCTCGGTCTTTTACCCATTATCTTCTTTTTGAAACCAGGAGAAACTCTTGGGATTTATGTGGATTCAGAAGATCCCTACTTTCGCCTTAAAATTGAAACGGGAAGTACCGGACATACCCGTACACTATTATTACCAGAAGAATTTAACGTGTTTCCCATGAAGATCACGGGAAAGATTCGTATTACCAAAATGGTGGCAGGCCAGAATGCGCCCTATACATCGATGCTTGATCTCAAAGAGATTGAAACAAAAGATGTGATCAACCAGATTCTCAAAGACTCCTATCAAACTAATTCTGAAGTGGTGGTGTCTGAACTCAGTGACCAATCTGTCATGATCACTAAACTTCCTCCTCTCAATACTAATTCAAATATTGATGAAACAGTTTCAAGAAAAGAATATATCAAAAAGCATTCAGCCTTTTTCCATGATGTGTTTGAATCAGCTCCTGATGATATTGAAAAAATTGTAAAGCTCTTTGAAGATCATGGTCTGGCCTATCTTGGGAGTCGTCAGATTTCACTTTTCTGCCCTTGCACTAAAGATCGCATGGTCTTAAACCTACGTGGCCTTTATTCAAACGACACTGACGAATTATTTGCGGATAAAGAATTTGTTGAAGTGAAGTGCGATTACTGCAAAAAAGTTTATGAGATTACTAAAGCTGAAGTGATTGGAAGCTAAGAAAACTTGAGGGCCCATACGGACCCTCAGAAAAACGTTTATTATCTGCAGGCGCGACGTGAAACAACTCGACTTTGAGTTGAACAATTAAGAGGCTTACACTCTATCATATTACGATCCCATTGGCAGGCACGGTAAGCTTCACTTTCAGCTCTGTAGCGATTAGGACCGGATGCAGAAAATATTCTGATATAACCTTGGTTTGTGGTTCCTTGAACTGTACAAACATCCATTGATTCAGAACAAGTTTCGCGGCATTCTCCATGCTTCTGCAAGCAAGCACCACAGCTTGAGTGACCACTCCAATGCTCCTCCCAACCTGTTTCAGTGTAGGTGCAAGAATAGCTGGCCGGAGCTTGATGTCGTCCAGGACGATACTGAGCATAAGCAGTTTCAAAAGAAATAAGACTCATAAAAAAAGCGATTAAAAGAAAATGAAAATTTCGCATGGCAATCCCTCCCCGGATGTATTCTTAATTTCAATTTCATACGGGAAAATATTTCTGTCAAAACTAAAGGCAAAGTATGAGGCGATGTTAGCTAAGTGGGGCCAAAGGTAAACTGATAAAAAAATATCGGAGCCAGTGTGGCTCCGAAAAAATGCTATTTGAATGGATTGATGAGCATAAACTCTAAACCTTGCTGCTTAGGGCCAGTCAAAATTCGCTCAAAAATCTGTGCATTTTCATACATTCCGCAAAAGTTTTCTGAACGTGCTCCTGAAGCAAGAACTAGGTTTGTAAGCATTGCTCTCTTAGTTTGAACATTGCTGCCATTTTTTTCAAACTCAAACCACTGTTTACCTTGATCAGGCATGTCCACAAAGCGTGAATCTCCAGTGGTAAGAAGAATTAAACGGTCACTATTTTTCTCTGCTGTATCGAGAGCAATTCGATAAGCGCGTTCGATATCCCTTAAGATGTCTCTGGCCTTCACAAAGTCTTTTCGCTCAAGGGCGGCGAGGTAAGAAAAATCTCTTACGATGAACATATTTTTATAAGAGAGTTTTTCAAATATTGAATAAATAGCATTCATATCTTCTGAAATGCTGGATCCGCATGATTTAGCACCACAAGTTTTATCATAGACTAATTGATTGGGATTAAATGGAATCTGTTCAGTGTAATGATAAGTTTGAGACCCTGGAACTGGTTCTTTTTTAAGCCAGAAATAAAGTGAACTTAAAAACACCAGTCCTTTTTCTCCGCACTGATTGAGAGAAACTAAACTCTGCTTTTGAGTGGACCCAATTTCTAAAATTCCCGTGTTGTAACCATTAGTGGCGAGATAACTCCAAATCGGGCGGTTCTCGGCATCTTCACAATTGAGTTTGATATTCTTCTTTCCGGTCATTTGCGCTAAAAAATTGGCTTCTGCCTTAGTACGGATGTCATAGAGATTATAGCTCCAAGCTTTTCCAATACAGGCGTTGTCTTCAAAAGAAGTGCTCTTTTCACCATTATCTTGAAACCGAAGCATGGCAATCTGATCTTCTTCAAGGCCCGCGATTTGAAACCAAATGATTTTAGTGGGAAGAATTCCAAACTGATGCTTCTTAAGGTTAAGACTCGTAACCTGAGCACATCCCAAAATAAATAAAAGAGGTAACCATTTCATAAGGCCGATCCTTCAATATGGGTATCAAGCTTATCGATCAATGCCATAATCCCAAAGGTATGTTCAAAAAGAAAAAAGTAGAACAGAGCAAAGAATAGCAGAATCTCACCTAAGACGAAGGCCCAATACTGATTGATCCATCTTAAACCGTAGATCATGAGCAAAAATAAACTCATCTTAAAGAAAGCTCTCCCCTGATAGGGTGATTTTCGTAGTGAAATAGTAAGGAATACACATCCCACAAAAACTGAAAGACCAAAAAAGAATTCAGCCTTCGTAGGAAAAAAAGCAAAACATAAAAGACCTGCGATAAGAGGCATGCGAGAAATTATTTTCTGTTGAATAAGACTGAACTGTCCCGCCGTCATGATCGCCTGAAATAAAAGACCCAAACTTCCGCAAACCAAGGGAAGAGTGCGCCATTGAAGCCAAAGAAGTGGTGAAATCACCTGTAAATCAACCGCTGTCTTTAAACCAAAATAAATCGTCGCACAAAAAGAAACAACATAGGCGGTGAAGCGAGCCGGATGGTTTGATAGTCCAAACTGCACAATGAGCTTCAAAAGTAGAATTGCCGAGTACAAACTTAGGCCAATATTGATTACTGTTGGCCAAGTCCAAGTGAGGAAAGAACTATCCATCATGCCATCCGCTGGAATAAAATAATAACCTAAGTATAAACATTTTTAGGTAAATGTCCCGAGGGGCTTTGCAGATAAAATGATACACGCAGTCAAGGGGAGTTGAGGATGAACATGGAAGCCAGCCGAGAGATCATGTGGATGATCCCAGTGTGGATGAAAGTGGTAATGTACGCGAGTTTGGCCGTGGCCAGCGCTGTCTTTGCTCAAGGACTTTTAGAGAAGTACAAATTTGTCACCAATGGAAAAGATTGGAAACTTCTCATTCCTAAGAAACTCAACTACGACAATTTTCTGCGCACCATTTTCTTCCAAGGAAAAGTTAAGCGTGATGAGTACGTAGGGGTCTTTCACTCCATGATTTTTTACGGATTCATGACTCTGTTTATTGCCACTGAACTAGTCGCAATTCATGCTGATACCCCTTTTAAAATTTATAAGGGAACGACGTACATTGTAATTTCTTTCTTGGCAGATGTAGGCGGTCTATTTGTTCTTCTTGGAGTTGGACTGGCCTACTACCGCCGATATGTATTAAAGAAAAAGTATCTCTCTGCTACCCGTCCTAATCAAGAAAAGTTCATGTATGCTATGATCTTAGCTTTGGTTATTATCGGTTATCTTCTTGAAGCCATTCGTATCTATGTGACAAATATGCCAGAGGGCGAGAGATTTTGGTCTCCCATTGGTTACACTTTTGCTGCTGTTGTGGGCCTGATGGGCTTTGAACAAAACACACTCGCGATTGCCTATAAATCTCTGTGGCTCTTGCACATGCTCAACACCATGGCCTTTGTAGCTTCTCTTACAAAATCAAAATTTGCACACGTTCTAATTTTGCCATTTAGTGCTCTCATCACACCATATCGCCGTGGTGGAGTTCTTTTGCCGATGGATTTTGCCAATGAGAATGCAGAGACCTTTGGTTTAAGTAAAATTTCTGAACTCACCATGAAAGAGCGTCTTGATACTCTTTCTTGCGTTGAATGCGGTCGCTGCACCCAAGTGTGTCCTGCCAATCTCGCTGATAAACCACTTGATCCAAAACTTATCGTTACCAAAATGCGTGATGTACTGGGTATTCACCAAGGCGAAGCCAAAGTTAAAGGCGAAGACATTAATCTTTGGGATCCAACCATGATCTACTCATCAAATGAGTTAGATTCCTGCACTACATGTGGCGCTTGTATGGAAGAGTGTCCGGCCAATATTGAACACGTTCAAATCATCATGGATCTTAAACGCTACAAGGCACTCACCCTCGGAGATCTACCTCCAGCTGCTGCAGATGCGACAAATAAAGTTAAGAAAAATGGGAATCCTTGGGGTATCGCTCAAGACGACCGCTTTAATTGGGCCGATGGAATGGAAGTACCAGTCATCGAAGCTGGTAAAAAAGTTGATTATCTCTACTATGTTGGTTGTGCTGGATCTTATGATGGATCTAACCAAAAAGTTGTGAAAGACACTGTAAACCTCCTTAAGAAAGCTGGCGTATCATTTGCCGTAATGGGGAAAACAGAAAAATGTAACGGAGATCCTGTCCGCCGTTTTGGGGATGAGTATTCATTCTACGAAATTGCCATTGAAAATATTGCGAACATGAGACAATACACTTTTGATAAAGTTGTGACTCACTGTCCTCACTGCCTTCACACTATTGGAAAAGAATACGCTAAGTTTGATGACGGAGTTTTTGAAACTGTTCATCATACTGAACTTCTCTCTGAACTTCTTCGCTCTGGAAAACTCAAGGCCCTTAAAGAAGTCGCTGGAGAGCTCACTTTCCACGATCCGTGCTACCTTGGTCGCCATCATGGGGAATACAATGCTCCACGTGACATTTTATTGAGTATTCCTGGTGTAAAACTCAAAGAAATGGAAAAAAATAAAGATAAGGCCCAGTGTTGTGGAATGGGTGGAGGTAACATGTGGTACGAACTTCCAGAAGGTCACCATATGGCCGAAAATCGTCTTGAGCAGATT
>CAMDDI010000152.1 GCA_945890905.1 Bacteriovorax stolpii | reverse complement strand
TATGGGACCCCAGAAACGATCCACACACTAACCCTTTATCCAGGATGACTTATGGAATCGAACAAAGAATTACTCGCGCGAATTAAAAAAGCCGAGGCTAATAAGAAGTCGCTCACGCACATCACTGACAAGTCGGATCTCTCCTTAGAAGATAAGATGAAGATCAGCCTTTGTAAGTTTTTCGTTCAGTTTGCCCATGCGAAAAAAATAAAGATGAGCGAACTGAGTGAGATCACGCAGATTCCTGCCACTCGGCTCTCGGAGATTACCAACTATAAGATTCGGAATTTTAAAGTGAGCCAGCTGCTGAAGTACCTCTCTGTCTTAGCCGAACACGACGTCCACGTGAGAAACCATGTGGAGCTTCTCGAGCAGACATTCGCGCTTCCTTTGCTGAAGACAAGTGAGACTAAAAAACTCACCAAGAGCATTAAGAAGAGTTCGCAGTTTTCATACGCCTGAATAGTTTTTTTATCCAACTAACTAGTCAAATAGGTATAAGGCGGTGAAAATAGAGCTAACTAAACCTTCCGGAGCTTACCATGTTCGAGTTAACCACAGAGTCTATGACCGCCCTTCTTACCCTAACCGCCATGGAAACAGTGCTTGGGATCGATAACATCATTTTCATTGCTATCCTCGTAGGTCGTCTGCCTCCCGAAAAACAGGACAAAATAAGAAATTTAGGAATTGGTCTGGCCTTGGTCATTCGAATCTTACTTTTATTCTCCATTAGCTGGATCATGACTTTGAAGGATCCTCTTTTCACTCTTATCGGACATACGTTTTCTGGTCGCGATCTCATTTTGCTGGGGGGAGGACTCTTTCTCTTAGGCAAGGCAACCTTTGAGATCCATCACAAAGTTGAAGGCGACCCTCAAATTCACCTGAGCGAGGCCAATCCTAAAGCTAAGATCGTGAGCCCCTCTCTCATGCTTGGGCAAATCCTGTTGCTTGATATCGTCTTCTCCCTTGATTCTGTGATCACGGCCGTGGGGATGGCCAATCAGGTGTCCATCATGGTGGTAGCGATGGTGATTTCTATGATCATCATGCTAGTTTCAGCTTCAAGAATCAGTGGCTTTGTAGACAAGCACCCTACCATTAAGATTCTGGCCCTATCATTCTTGTTACTCATTGGTGTGATGCTGATGGCAGAAAGCTTCGGAGCGCATATCTCTAAGGGTTATATTTATTTTGCCATGTCATTTTCACTCTTAGTGGAACTTTTGAATATGAGATACAGAAAGAAGAATAAATAAAACAATGGTTCCAGAGTGTGTTGGAACTGAAATGCAGATTGGTCCCGTGGTGGTTCGCAAACGGACCTAGGTCGTACAAAACCCACTTAGATTGGCAGGATCTGGTGGAGATGAAGCTCAAGGACTTCGCTTGGCGTCAATGAGTCCGAGCAAAGATGTCATCTGGATAATGTGGTGGTACAATTTTGTTCATGTTGAGGACCCTCTTCATTCTCGCTTTTACGTTTGCTCCAGCGCTGGCGCAGCCAGACTCCTGTGCCTCGCGGGATCTGCGAGAAGATCGATGCCCAAACGGCAGTTCTCGCCTGCCTCCGCCACGGTCTCAGGCGAGGACCAATTACTGCTTTGCTTTTGCTCTCACGAACCTTTACTCGCATTCAAACTGTGTCGCGTACTCACCTCTCAGCACGGGTCTACTGACCAATCAAATTTTTGAATCCTCCGGCGCAGCTGCCAGGATTCAAAAACCAGGTGGCAACGGTGATTCAAGAACCTTGAATCGTGGATTTAGTCCGATGCAAGCCGATGAACTGATTCGCAATGCTCAGATGGGACCATGCCTTGAATCGGATTTTCCTTCAGAAAGAATTGTGCTTCCCGAAGACAAATCCAAATGTCCTATCGTAGAGCCATTTATTCAAGTGGAAGAGATTTTAAGGAGCATGGTAGCGATCACTGACGGACTTGCTTTTCCCTTCCAATGCTCAAGTAGACCTGTGCAAAATGTGAATCTCGAGCTTCAAACTGAAAACACCGAGAGCGCCATTCGCCTCGCTCTTGATCGTGGTCAGGTCGCGGTGGTGCATCTTAATTCAGCGCTGTTTTCCGGGAATCAACTCCTTCCTCGTGGGGAAGATCATTATGTCACTGTCATTGGCCGGCGAATGATCAACGGGTCTTGCCACTATCTTGTTCGAGACTCCAATAGAGCAAGTCCTCAATCTCCCTGGCCAACCGAAGGGGATTACGATCACTGGATACCTCAGACAAATGTCTTAAGTACGGTGGATGAAGTCATCCATCAGCGGTAAGCAGACCGTAAAATAGACAAGGGCCATTTTGTTGGAGCGGGCGAAGAGATTGACCTTGGGCTCGTGACCTGGGGTGATGCCCACTCCCTCGCTGAATTGAATGAATTCTTGCCCGAAAACTTTCAGCCTAAACGAAGGGGAGGAATTTGAGCATGAGTATTGTTGCAAAGATTTTTCCCATAAATTTTCCTCAGTTGAAGCAATGAAGTTCTTATAAAAGATAAGGAGTTTAAAGGTTGCATTTAGAAAGTCTAAAGCTTCTCAGGCCTGTAAATTCTATAGGAACTTCAGCAGGAATTCCTTTTGGGATGAAACCAACTATTGGAGAGTTGTCCTGCCAGACTAAGTGTTAACATAATTTGCATTGACCCCTGGTGCAATTTTTTAATCTCTATGGTTAATGTCTTTTTTAACAAGGACATTAATTATGCGTTATTTATGCTTTTCTCTCCTCATGGTTATAACTTTAGCTCCTAACAAGACTTCAGCACAAGAAGCAGCTCCATTTGATAGCACCCTCCTTTATAACAATAAAGAATCTCTTTCGAGAGAGCTATCAACTAAAGATTTCAATCGCGCTCTCCTTTGGGCAGAGTTTGAAGAAAGGGATGAAGATCTAACTCAAGGCCAATCAAAACAACTGATCAAGGAAACCATGAGTTTGTTTACGAACAGACAGTATTTCTGTGAACTTTATTTATCAGATCTCATGAGCAAAAAGGCCATTGAACGTGGACTGATTGGAAATGAACGAGAGTTTCCGGCCTATTTAAACTACTTACGTGCCACTAATTTAATCGACGACATTTTTTTTAAAATCCTTTCACAATCTTATTTGATTTCAAATGATTTAAAAAATCTTCGTGAGACAAATTCAGTAGAATCCTCTCGCTACTCTACCAGGGGATATGATCTTAAAAAGATTTATGGGCCCTTTCAGAACTGGCCAGATGAAACTAATCGTTGCGTTTTGGGAACCTACCGTTGGGTAGTTAGAAACTTGCCCCTTACAAATACCAATAATCTAAGTGAGCAAATTGGAAACCTCAACGATGAGGCATTTAAGAATGATATTATTACTGAAGAAACTTTCATTAAATTGGAAATCTTAAGGAATAGAAAGGTTCATGAGTGGCCAGTTTCGTTGAGTGCCTATTTAGAAGTCGTAAAAAACTCTAAAGACAAGCTTGCTAAAGTACGAGAAACCCAACCTGCGAGTAACTTCTCTGAGCAGTTTGTCTCGCGAAAAGAGAAGCTCACTCAAAGGGGACGCCTTTATAAATTTTATGACAGTACCCAGATTATTATGCTCGCTTCTCTTATTGAAAAAACCGCAAAGCGTATGGATGCAAGAAGAGTTACTTTAAGCTTTGAGTACGAAGAGGAATTCGCAGCAGATAATGAAATCTATGTACTCTCGCCTATGGAACAATACCGAATCTCGATCAAGCTGCTTAGAAAAGAAATGGCAGAGATAATGAGATCGGAAAACTTCAAAGGCATGAGCATTGAGTATGAGGATCTTATTTCTGCAGCCTATGAAACTGGAATGATCAGAGCTGAGGAACTCCAGTTTATCTTGAAATTTGAAGAATTTTGGGACCCGAAAAAAGCCCCTAAATGGAAGACATATGCAAATTTTACTTTTTCATTAATGGGTAGCGCCTCCTTTTACCTTCCTCCTCCCTGGAATGTCATTGGCGCCATGGGACTGGTACTTACTCAAAGTACATTATTAAAGGACAAAGAAACACCTGACTCAGACAATAACTGGAATGTGATTATATGAAAAACCTAATTCTCATAATGATTTGTGTCTCTTCTGTGAGCAGCCTTTATGCTCAAAGTTTTTCGGTCCTCGTAAGGTCCGAAAGGTCTAACGGAACTTATTACCAAGAAGTAGAGCTTGAAGACCTAAAGTCTGATAACTCATTCGAAGGTAAATATTTTAAAGTTGTAAAAGGTAAAAGCAAAGAGGCGATATCATTTGATGATCCTAATGAAGAACTTGTGGATAAAGCTGCTACTACATACTATCACTTAACTAAAGCACGTAAATTTTGGATGAATGATATTGGATCGGATATGCCCGTAAAGGTGAGTCAAATCGTCGTACGACTTGAGATCACAAATTTATTTGATGAACAAGGCCATTACGCTAACAATAATAGAGACCCACAATTTAATAATGCTCTCTCAATCCCTGATGGAGAAACTCCCAGCTGGGTTCCAGTAGACAAGCAAGATAAATGGGGCAAAGAAATCTGGTTCCGTCCGATGAAGAAAATCGATGTAACTGAGCTTGCGAGACAGCTTAATATTGCACCTTTTTCGACCATGCTAAGAAACCTTGAAGGTCCTTTTATTAACTACACCCAAAACAATTTTCAACAAACGGTACTTGAGCATATCTTTTATCCTGAATATTCTAATAACTCTTTGGGAAATGATGCCCTCATATTTGCAGGTACAATTGCCATCACTAAAGTGATTATTGAAGCCTCAAAGATGCTCGACAAGTTTTTCCTTGAAAAATATTTCTATCTTGATACAGCTCTAGTTCCAGAAGTTATCTATCATGAGTATGCCCACATTATGCTCAGTGATTCATTGAAAATGAGCCATTCTACCCCAGTGATAGAAGGGATGGCAGATTACTTCTCGGCGGTGATGTCTAAGAAGCGAAAGATCTATAATCGGGTTAGAGGTCATAGTAACTCTAACCCGAAAGATACTGAGTCTAAAGAGACGTATAATCATTGGAAGGAAGCCAACTTTAATGCCGGCGGTGATTTTGTTCTAGCAACTTTATGGGACGTCAAAGAAGTCATGGATTCTAAATTGGCCTATAAGATTATTTTTGAAGCCAGAAAGACACTCAAGACAGATGCGAGTATCTATGACGGTCTTATCCGCTCAATCTTAAATTCCTGTAGTATTCATTGCGCTAAGCCTCGAGCGGACAAACTAAAACTCTATGAGGTCTTTTCCAAACGCGGTTTTTAGACTGTAGGTACCTCAGGAGTAATGCTGGTTAGTTTCTTTTTAATCCCAGAAGCAAGGGGGGAATCATTCACCCCTTTGACGAAGGATTCGCGCATTTGGTCCACGAAAGCTTTAAGTTCTTCTGGTGTAAAGTAGTTTAGGATAAGTGCCATCATGATTATTTCAAAAAAAGGAATGCTCATCATGTATTCAATTCCGAGATGAAAAAAGAGTCCTGCGAAGATGACCGGTTTCCTAAATTCTTTAATCCACACCAAAGTCCCTAAAGCAAATTCCAAAACTAAAGCTCCCCAAGTAGCAAGTTTAATAAAGAGAATGGAATCTAGTACAAATGGCATTGGAAAATTCGTCATGCTCTCCAACCTTGTAGCATAATAGACTGCAGTACCATCAATCCAATTATCACCTTTAAGTTTATGCCAGACTGTCCAAACATAAACGACCGAAAGCTGTATCTGTATTAGACGAAGTGCCCATGGTGCCCAAATCTTTTGAAGAGGCTTACCGCTTCTTTTGGATAGAAATGAGTCTATTGATAAACTGTGACCACAAGGAGAGCAGACTAGAAGGATAGATACAATTCTCATTAATGTCTCAGATGAACTTAGCAACCAAATATTGCGCTGATGAAGACTTACCATACATATGGTAACCACTATTAAAGAGGTTCGAGTGTAGAAACCTATTAGGGATGTAAATAGGGAAAGGGCATAGATTCCCATAAAAAGATAAAGTGTCGAATAGGAAACACCAAAAATCTGGAATACATTTATGTGAGGCTTTGAGAAACCACTTTTTACTGTTTCCATAGAGAGAATGGCGTGAGGCCCGTAGAAAGTTGCTAAATTTTCTAAGTCGAATAAGAAATAAAGACTAATAATACTTATCCAAACGATTCGAAATAATGCAATTCCCTCAGTGGGTTTTGGGGAAAAGAAAAATTTATCCCAAAACTGGATAATGCTTTTGTAACTAATCATTGTAAAACCTCATGTGTATAAAAGCGGTAACTCGCATAAGTTGAAGATTTTGAGCCATGGCTTCTGAATTCGGTATCTATGTTCGGAGTTTCGTTCCAGTGTCTTGAGAGATGAACGCGTAGCGGGATTTTGTTAAAATTCTCGTCTTTCAGTTTTCTCATTGCAAACTTGGCAGTATCTTTCCACATGTAAGAGTGAGAATCATTTCGAATAGCTTCTGAAATAATTTTTCGAAAACGCTCACCATATGCATACTTCTCTAGAATGTTCAGTTTGGATGATCGTGGAAATTGATAGTGTGCCTGAGAACCATCAAGGAATTCCACATCTGCAGTAAGATGAACATTTATTTTGCTTGGATTTGGTGCAAACATAACCCAGTCTTGATAAATACTAAAAAATGACAGGTAAGAATCTACTGGACGATAAATACTAGAGAAAAATGTTTGATCGATTGGTAGATGAGTTCTCATCATGGCCATGAAGTTGAAGAGAATAAAAAAACTAATTAAAACTTTTTTTGGTTTAGTCATAGATCCCTCAAAAAAAAGGCACCCCACTTCTGGGGTGCCAAACTCTAGGATAAAAGCTTTCATTTTTGTATCAAGATAACCTTGAGATTTTTTTAACGCTAAGAGATCATTTTCATCAAGAGAACCTCAAGATCAAGGACACTAGCTATTGCCATTGTTGCCATTGTTCCCGTTGCTGTTGCCGTTATTTCCGTTGTTTCCTGTGCTGCCGTTGTTGCCATTGTTGCCGTTATTTCCGTTGTTTCCAGTGCTGCCGTTGTTGCCATTGTTTCCGTTATTTCCGTTGTTTCCAGTGCTGCCATTGTTGCCATTGTTGCCATTGTTGCCATTGTTGCCGTTGTTTCCGGTGTGGCCTGTAGATCCTGTGCTACCTGTAGATCCTGTGCTACCTGTAGATCCTGTGTCACCTGTAGATCCTGTGTCACCGGTAGAACCTGTGCTACCTGTAGAACCTGTGTCACCGGTAGAACCTGTGCTACCTGTAGAACCTGTGTCACTACCTTTTTTTCTATCTTTAAGAATGAGGCAAGTAACGACACCAACGATGATGATTCCGATGACGATCATAACTTTTCTTGAACTTACAGAGCCTCCACCACCTCCAAAGCTTGTGCCTTGCTGATAGCTCTTTTCCATAAATTTCATCGCCACTTCGGATGCCTCATCTTCATGGAGGTTTTGCTTTTCTAATGCTGTAAGTAAGTTTTTATAATCCTTTCTTATCTTATCATCGAGAATATTTTGTTCCATATAAGAGAGCATATCAGTAACTTTAACTCCTTCAGATTTTAGCACCATCAAAGAGTTTTCGAGTTCTTTCTGAGCATGATCCTTAAAGTAAGGATCTTTTTGATCCCATTCTACTGTCATCTCGTATCGGAACTTGTTAAAGGCTTCTGCAACTTTTGTTTGTGCTGGTCTCACATCCGCCTTGTAATCTGTGAGGATCTCAGCGTGAAGGTTCTGTGGAATCGTCGTAGTGCAGAAGATTGATAGCACTAACATGAGACTGACATTTCGGTTGAGGACTTTCATTTTTATTTCCTTTCTTTAGAAGTTTGAGAGGCAAGTAAAAATACGGATCTTGAAAATTATCGTCAACCTACTTGAATGATTTAACCTGTCTACGCAGAATTGAAAACTCTTAGGTTTTCTTAAAGGTAGATGATGAGTCAATCTGAACTGTTTTGTCGAAACACCAATAGAAAAATAAAAAGAGCATCTTAAATTATCTTAGGAGATATGCTTGAACTTGAAAAATTAGAGTATACTTATTCCAAGCAATTAACGCTCTTAAACGGCTGGCTAAAATTTTCTTAAGTAAGAGAGTTCGGTAAGTTCAAGCAAGTTTGTTTCAATAAAATCAAAAAACTCTGTATAGGAGGGGGGCCTATATCCATCCAGACATTCAGCAACTCGATGGCAATTAGTCCTTGTGTGGTTTTTTATACGTCGAATATAATTGGTGCTGGACCTGCTGGTATTGCAACAGCGGCTGAGCTAATCAATAAAGGCATTTTTTTGTCTGAGGATATTCTCGTACTAGAACGATCATTCCAAGTTTCAAATATGGTGTAGACCAAATACCCTGATGAAAAGCTAGTTCTTGCAAACGATAAAGGAAAGAACTCAGATTTATAATGATATTAAAAAATATCTCCGGCGT
>CAMDDI010000151.1 GCA_945890905.1 Bacteriovorax stolpii | reverse complement strand
CGGGAGAGCATTGGGTGAAAACCCATCCTCTTACAGTTCCAGCAAGTGGAAAAGGTCCAGCGAGGACAACTGTCAGACAAGGTCATTGCCAATTAAACCCTAAAAGAAAATCCGAATTCTATACTTCAGACGAATTAAGGGAGATTGCTGAAACTCATTTCAGGACTCTTATGAACGATTCTAAGGCGATGCCAGTCCCAGACTCGTTAGATTTTCCCAATGGAAATAAGTATGATCTTTTAATTGCTGGCTGGACAAAATTCTGGAATGAGATCCTCAAGCCTGAAGATCCTCCAACTCCGGACTTTATCAAGGCCCTGATTGCAACAGAATCAAGTTTTAACCTTGTGAAAGACCAAAAAAGCAATGACGGTTTAGCTCGTGGTTTAATTCAAGTGACGGAGTCCACCCGAAAAATTATGCAGAACCTTAAAGGGGAACTTCGTAATCATCATATCGAATTAACTGCAGATGAAAGCCGTGACCCTGTAACCAATGTGGCGGCGGGGATTCGATGGCTTCATCATAAAAAATTTCTTGCAGAAAACAGACTTAAAAGAAAAATCACATGGGAAGAAGCTGCTGCTGAGTACAAAGGAATTTATAACGATATTGGAAAAGATAAGAAGACAGATGAGATCATGAAGAAGTTAAAAGAACTTCACAAGAGGCTTAATGCCAAGAGGGAGAATCAATGAAAATATTATTCCTATCACTAATTATTACTTCATCAGCATTTTCATCGGTAAAAATTCATAAACGCCTAAAGTATTTTATTGATATTGAGGCAGATAAAAAAGACGTTTGGCTCTCCTGCACTGACCGTCCCGAGAGTGGAAATTCCTACCTCGGAGCCTATGTTCTTGATGGCGATAGAGTTTACGTTTTCTTTTATCGGCGTCCTCTTACAATCAAGCATTGTCACGAAGAAGAAAAAGAGTACCTCAAAATGATGGAGGATGAAGGAACAGTTCGCATAGTCGGCACACACCCTAGCGACGAGACTCCAGATCCAAAGTATAAGTACATCAAAGGCATCCCGGAACGGTTCACAAATACCAAAAATGAGACTTCTGCCTACTTTACTCGTTTACAGGTCAAAAATAAGTGCAAAGCCTACATCTCGGATTATTGCGAGTTACCAAAGAACTATTGGGGTGACGTAAAACCAGAATAAGTAAATATAAAGGTAATATATTCAAAATGAATTATTTGGCGGGTGTGTAAGTGAAAATAAACAGATTCCATTATCTGCTCTTGGCCATGGTCGTAATCGCCATTATTTATTTTTCAAACAATAGTATAAATCTGACTCAATACAATAAACAGTTTTCTAGTATTCAGACAAAGCAGACGATTGAAAAAGATTCTTCAAACTCCAGTGAGGTCCAAACCAAATCATCCAGTCCAAAAATCTCGCCCAACAAAAATTCTTCGAGAAGCATGACTCTTCAAGAAGCGTTTTGTCGACTAAAGGCACTTGGTACAAAAATACCAATGTCAAAAAGCTCAAAGTTCAGTGGTTATTTCGGGCCAGAATTACTAACGAATAAAAATGGTGATCTTCATACTGGAGAACCAATAATAATCATGGCTATCTTGGATAAGAAATGTCCAAGAAAAAAATACTCAATCGTAAAAGCTCGCCAGAAGAACGGTAAATGGTATATCGAAAAAAGTTTAAACTGCGAAAGAGCATCCAATGAAGAACTTTTCTCTGAGTATGGTCTTCAATATACTTTAACGGAGGCTGATAAAACAGATCCAACAATTTTTAACTTGGCAATGAATGGGCCGGGGTTATTTATCACTTCATGTCGACATGGAGTAGTTTTAACCAGGTTAGGGAAATATAAACTTAACAACGAAGGGCATATTGAAAATAGCAAAGGCTGTTTACTGCTTAATGAATCTCTCAAGCCAATAAGAATTTTCCCCGGAGATGAGTTATCAGAACAAGAACCATACTGTTTTTCAGAACCAAATCAATGCTTAGCAATTTTAAACAGAGACGATTTGCCAAAATTTAAAGGAAAACTTATTGCACCATTTGAATTTCTTATAAGTTCTCGTGATCAAGCTTTGTTACAAAAGAAGCTAAAGGCTCCCAATCATTTTCCTTCCGATGTTTTTAGTCATTACACTGAAAATTTAAGAAGTAAGGATATCCTACCTTCAGGCATTAGTACAAAGTCATTCGACTCTTTCAAAGAAGACTTTGAATGTCCTCAAATCTTATAGTTCAGAATCAATAATTCTTTTCACCATCATTGGATGCCATTTTAATTTTTTGTTTTTTGAAGGGATTCTTAAAGCTGTCATCCTCTCAGCTATTTGTCTCATCTTTAAGCCCTCCGTTCGAAAGTCCTTGATGGCCTCAATAATCTGCAGCTCTCCTTTATGCGGGACCACTCCTCCCTCAATTTTCCGATACCCAAATTTCAACTGAGAAGGATTTCCATGTCCTTGACCAGACGCACGGAGTGAGACTCCAGATTGCTTCAAAAACTTAGAAATCGTGCTGCGGGAGTGAACTTTTTTAGCCGCAATTTGCCTCAAACTAAGGCCGTTTTCCTCGTAATCCACGAGGAGTGCACTAATCTCTTTTGACTGATTTATGACTGGAAGTGTAATGATATCTGTGAAATACAGAGAGGGAGTGAAAAGTTCGGGTGATGACCGTCTGACCCGCCAATTTTTATCTCATTTTACATTCGATTATAGGTACGAGACTGTTGGTTGCTGATGCAGCTTCGTTGCAATGATATTCCGAGTTCCATACAACATTTGATATAATTTTCAAAAACCACTCATTCTTAAGCTGGCTAAGTGAAAAAAAATAGACGAGTTAGTCGAGATATTTAATAGGCCAGTTGATGTCATTGAAAAGAAAATTATAGAAAAAAGCAAGAATCCATATCGTAAAAGTTCCATTCTAAATTCTGCGGTAAAAATTTATGACCAAGCAGCCTAGTGATTCCTATCTTTAAGACATCACAGACTCCTCTTCTTTAGTCGTTGAGTACGTCAAAAGTCTTAGTTCTGAAGAATTTGAAAATGATACTATGAGATTTTTAGCTGTATCACGGCTTTTAGAGATCATCGGTGAAGCAACAAAGAACCTTTCAAATGACTTCAAATCGAAATATCCCAATGTTCCTTGGAAAAAGATGGCTGGCCTCAGAGACGTCATCATCCACGACTATCAAGAACTAAATCGAGAAATGATTTTCAAATTTGCTTCTCAGGATATTCCAAAGCTACTTGCGGAACTTGTAAAATAGCCTTTCTATGCTAAAAGGTGCCAGGTTAGTTCTTTATTTGGCAACCATCGCAAATATCCTTAAAATTTTGTATGGCCATTTCCAAATAACAAAAACTCCGAACTAAAAAGGTTCTAGAAAAATCTTTCTCTAAAGAGGATTGCGTCCAATGCTATTTTCTTAAATTCAGCAAAGAACTTGAAGGACATCAGCATAAAATAGTTTTCAAAACCCGAAAAAAAATCGAACCGGCACAAGTCAAAGAAGCTGAAAAAAACCTCCGAATTGAATTTGGTAAAGATTTCGAGTTATTTCGTTGGAGTAAAATTATCGAAAAAATCATCCCTAAATCTAAAGTTTATAGTCCTTGGAGACAATGTCCACTTGGTTACCATTGGGTAAGAGAACATGATCGTCAAAAGAAAACATTAGAGGATGTTGATCCACATTGTAGAAGAAATCCTTCCAATAAAGACCTTCTTAAAGGTGAGTAGATGGATTTTATATCTAGCACTGATTTATTTTTAAATCCTTTGTTGAAAATTTCCAACATCTCTCTGGACATAAAAGGTGTGAATCTAAAAAATCAAAACCAGTACGACGAACTTATCTCTGGGTGGACTGCTTACTGGAACGATGTCTTCAAACTCAAAGACCCACTTCACCCTAATCATGTAAAAGCATTACTTGCGACAGAATCAAAATTTATAAAAACGGCCATTGGATATGGCAACAATCCCAAAACGGGTCCAGCAAGAGGTTTGATGCAAATTACCGAGATAACAACTTGAAGGATGAAGAATGGCAAAGAGAAAGGATATAAGGTCTCAAGCCGATTGATGAAAAAAAGGCCTTTGAAAAATTATACATCTCATATTCTTGATGAAGGAATGTTTGACGTTAAATTCATTCAATATATGGCAGATATGAGCTATTCGGGAAATATGGAGTTGGCCTTTCGGAAAATAAGGGAAAATTGGCCTAAGAATCACATGGACTATTTCACATTCAAGAAAAAAATTGTTTCCCTTCTAAAAGAATTCCAAAGAGAATTAGCACGCTGACCCAGCCGGACGTATGCCATCTTCGAGTTCTTCTGAACAGTTCTTCGAGAGTGGAAATTTGAATGATGACCGTCTCTTTCGCCAATTGTAGCTCTATTACCAATCCAACCAACTCAATTCTTTTGGATCACGAGCCACAATTTTAATTTTTTGATTACATGTATAAGGACATCCAGTGACTTGAATCATCTCCAGATTCAAACGCTTTCCAGAATATTCAGGTATCCTGAAGCCACAATTTCTTCCAAGATCTTTAAACTTGAAGTTAGGTATTCAACCTTACGAAGGAATTGATCATCCCTCCGGCCATCCAGAGATTGCTTAGATCCTACCTTGCCAAGCAAAGGATGAATCGGTATTAAGGCGGCAGTATGAGAAGATTACCGGGAAAGACTTCCAGCATTCGCTTTGTCTCTGATCCGATAATGATGCGTTCTAGTGGCCGTGAATGATGCCGCTGCATCACTACAAGATCAACACCTTCAGCTTCGAGAATGCTAATGAGTTTTCCAGCGACACGAAGATCGTCATTCCCCTGAACGATAAGTCGGGCGCCGACGCATCGATTGAGTTCCTTGCGGATAAGAAGCTCCGTGGTTTCCATCGATTCTTGTCGTTGTTGTTGGATAAAATCAACAACGTCCGGTTTAAGCCCGACTCGATTTTCCTGTGTTATTTGTGGAAATGGGTCCTTGAAAAGAGAGACGACCACAAGCTCGGTGGAAAGCAAGTAAGAAAACTCTTCGGCCCACGATATGATTTTATTCATAGGTGCCTTCGGTGGAACAAGAGCACCTATCCTGGTGCTCTTGAGATCTGATTTTACAATGAGCACTGGGACCTTTGATGTAGCAACGACTTTTTCCGCGACGTTGCCGAGTTGAAAAGAACTTTTGGAATTACCGACATGGCCGATGACGATTAGATCGATCTTTTTCTCTACGATTTCCCGTTCAATTTCGGTAATTGGCGATCCCTGCAAAACTATAGCCGAGCCTTGCACTTCGCAAGAGTTCATCTGTTCCTGGAGCACTCGTTCTGTTTTTTTCTTAATTTCTTCAGAGGTTTTTCTCGAAAAGCCTGGAGAAAAGATCGCGTCGGATACCCAGTCCATCGCTGTGGGATAATCAAGCACATGTAGGACCTCTAATTCTCCCTTACTCAGAACTCGAAGACGTTCTCCTGCCTTTAGCGCCAGCTTGGAACAAAGAGAAAAATCAGTACATGTAAGGATCTTGGGGGTACTTAACATGAGCCACTCCTTTTTAATGATCATGTCATTAAAATTTGAGAAGTCTCCATGAGATATGTCATTCCAAATGAAACTTAGTCGTAATTAATCTTAATTCAGAAACACTTTTAGTCTGGTGAGCACTTAATCCATATTACAATTTTGCATCATTACCAGATGAGTCTTGCGATAAAATTTGGAATAAAGCATCTTTTCTATTCATACCTTGGGTACTAAACTTACTCTAAGTTCGCGGCAATCAGGTAAAATTGATAGCTAGTAGATACAGAGTGCGGGAAACCAAGTTCTTTAGATGCAACAACGCGAACCCAAAATGGCCATCTTCGGATGGCCATTTTATTTTCATCAACTTCATTCTGCTTTGATAGTGCATTTAGTATTCTTTATCTCGGAGGAATTATGAAAACATTTGATAACAAGGTAGTCATCGTTACAGGGGCCGGTTCAGGTATAGGACGGGCCACAGCGATTGCCTTCGCCCAAGAAGGTGCCAAGGTCATCGTAAGTGATATAAAAGAACAAGATGGACTTGCGACCGTAGAGGCAATAAAAAAAGAAAAAGGTGAAGCGTATTTCATCAAGTGCGATGTTTCTTTTGAAGATCAAGTCAAAAATTTAGTGGATAAAACTGTAGAGAAATATGGGAGACTTGATTGTGCTTACAATAACGCAGGCGTAGAAGGATCACCTTCCTCTACAGTCGAATGCTCTACAGAGAACTGGGACAAGACGATCAACATCAATCTTAAAGGTGTTTGGTTGTGTATGAAGTATGAAATTCCAGCAATGCTCAAATATGGTAAGGGGAGCATCGTTAACTGTTCTTCTATCGCAGGACTTGTCGGCTTTGAAGCTATTCCGGCCTACGTCGCCAGTAAACATGGGGTCATTGGTCTCACGGAAACTGCTGCACTTGAGTTTGCAAAGAAAAATATAAGAGTCAACGCTGTTTGCCCGGGGGCCATACATACGCCTATGCTTGATCGCTTCACACATGGTGAAGAAAAAGCGATGGCCGACCAAGATCCCATGGGTAGGGTTGGAAAGCCTGAAGAGATAGCAGAAAGCGTTTTGTGGCTTTGCTCTGACAAGTCCTCTTATGTCACTGGACAGTCGATTGCTGTGGATGGTGGTTGGGTTGCTCACTGATATAGTTTATCAGCTGGTCCATGTTCCTGAACTCCGCGACCTTCGAGTCAGGAATATTGACACCTGTTCTTTGATGGACCATAACAATGATTCGGTAAAAGTCGAAAGAATCAATGTCTGCCTGATCTCTTAATGCCCTCGAGGTATCCAGATTATCAAACTCTATCTCAGGCGCTATCTCGTGGAAAATCTCTTTGAGTAGTAGCTTTATTTCCTGTGGATTCATTTTTTTCCTCCAACATCGACGGGTTCAAAAATATCTTTTCTATCTGTGCCAGGAACCGCGAGCCTGAAAGTCCGTCCGTCACCCGATGATCCGCACTCAATGTGATATCAATAATAAATCCAGAACGTATCAGACCATTGTCTTCAACTGCAGACTTATGTATTCGACCTAGACCTATTAAGGCGACCTGAGGAGGAAAGATAATACCGAAAACTTCATGGCTTCCGAGGTCTCCTACATTGGTAACGGTAAATGTTCCCTCCGTGAGTTCTCGGTTCTTGAGTTCACTCTTGCGTGTTCTTATTAATAGATCCTGAAAAGATGTATTTATCCTGGCCAGATCCATGGTCTCAGCACTCATGATAGCTGGGACGAGCACTCCACCACTCTTCAAAGCAACGGCAATTCCTAAATTTACTGAGTCCTTTACTTCAAAAGCACCATTGACGTAATAACCGTTCATCATGGGATATTCTTTGATCGCTTGAATGATTCCTTTCATCAGAACGGCAGGAACCATTAATCTATCCACTGCAGGTAATACTTTGTTTCTTTCATCAATCCACTCCAGTAGAGCGTCAAGAGAGATGCGAGTCTTTAAGTAGTAATGAGGAATTTCTCTTTTTGAACGCGACATGGCCTTAGCAATGGCTTCACGAATATTAATTATTGAAGTTGGCCTAGGAGATAATGCTGTCTGTTGATTCACTGAGGACTGCACATCTTTAAGCTCAATTTGCCCAGCGGCCCCTGATCCCTTGACTGAAGACAGGTCTAAATGCATTTGCCCCGCAAGCCTTCTAGCGACAGGGGAAATTTTTAAACGTGGTGCCTCTGACACTTTTTTCTCTTCACCTTCTATATCGAAAATGGCAATCGTGCTCCCAACACGCAACTCTTCGCCTTCCTTTCCCACGAGTTCAAGGACCTTCCCATCACGAAAACTTTCGATTTCCACTGCGGATTTCGTAGTCTCCACTGTTGCGATGGTTTGCCCTTTTTTAACTTCATCTCCGGCCTTAATTTTCCAGACCATTAACTTTCCCTGATCCATGTCAGCACCGAGAGAGGGCATTGGCGCATTATATTTCATGCCAGCATCTCCTCAATTTTCGCCAAAATTTCACTAACCTGAGGAATGGCCGCAAGTTCCATGTGTCTTGCATAGGGAATAGGAACTTCTCTACGACACAGTCTTTGTACGGGAGCATCGAGATCATAAAAGCATGATTCCATAATCCGTGACGAAATTTCGGCGGAAAGACTTCCCGATTTCCATCCCTCATCTACGATGAGAACTCGATGAGTTTTTTTCACTGAAGAAAAAATTGTTTCATTATCCAGTGGTCTTAAAGAGCGAAGATCGATCACTTCCACATCTGATCTTCCTTCTGTTGCCTCAAGGCAGCGATGGAGCATTCCCCCGTAAGTTATAAGGGTGAGTTTATCTCCTTGTTTTCTGAGCAGTGCCTTATAAGGACTTATCATTTGAGGTTTATCACCTACTTCTTCAGAACGATTAAGCAGAAGCG
>CAMDDI010000150.1 GCA_945890905.1 Bacteriovorax stolpii | reverse complement strand
GGTTGGCGAAGTTGATTCTGAGTTCTGTCCTGATGCTTTCAGAGATAGTGGATCAATTGGTCTTCTTGATGAGGCCATTAAAAATGCTCAAAAAAAATCAGGTGCCGACTGGATTATGAATGCATCTTTCTGGCGTGATCAGAAAGGTTGTATCTCAGTAACAGGAACTGGAAAGAAAGTTTCCACAACTGCTGCTGTGATTACTCCAAAAGCTAAGAAGAAATAGTTTTATTTCAGATAGTGCCTTCGGGCACTATCTGCTTATCTGAGTTGATTTTTGGTAAACACTTCCAGTAAACAAAGCAAATCGTGCAAATTCTATAGAAGCCTCTTTGTAACTAGCATATTCGCTAAAAAGAATTTTCGCTTCTTCCCCCGTCGTATCACCAAACGTATCAATCTTCTTAAAAATAGGATCAGACTCTCTCACGATTTTTTTATCTTCGAGCTTTTCCATTAAACCATCATTGGCGGCTTTGATTTTTGAAGACTTACTCAAAATAGAATCATGTCTCTTTTTAAGATCATTCATTCGATAGGTGAGATCCTCCACAACAAATCCATTCTTGTTTTTAGGATCGCTGCTAAAGCGCTTATAGAAAGCGAGCTTATCCTCATAGTCTCGGTCCACGTTGTAGCTTAAGACATCGAGCTGGGTTGAATTCTTCTTCAGTTCCACCACCACATCTGAAGCCTTAAACATTTTGGCAGTAGAACAACCCGTCATTAAAAACACAGCGAGTAGAAGTCCTTTCATGACACATCCTTTGTGTTGGTGCGATAACCCAATGGAATGTGGAGCAATCGATGTGCCACAGTGGATAGAATCCAAGGTGCCGAAAACACGTAAGTGTCCTGGAGGAAATGGTGACATTTTGAGGTAATTAATGACTTCTTAGGGCCATTTTAAATCGGAGCAAAATTACATGAAACTGTGTTCTATCTTGCTAAATTGAAGAATTTTGATTAAAAACAAGTCCTTCATCGTATATGCGCAGTCGTAGCTTAGTTGGATAGAGCACTTGACTACGAATCAAGAGGTCGTACGTTCGAATCGTACCGATTGCGCCATTCTTTTAAAAATATTTTTCTTCGATTCAAAATTTTGATCCAACTCTTTCTAATCATTTAACTCCAAGTTTTCTCAAGGAGTTTTAGAAAATCCTTCTCACATCACTCGACATGACTGGAATTCCTTCACCCTGCTGATTAATGATTAGACACTTTCTTAAGATTGAAATTGAGATTTTTTCATGACCTCTGGTGGCCAATTTAATTCCAGTAAATAATGACGGTATTACAAAATGTTTATAACCCCACATAGAGACGAAACAACTTTACGAGGAGGATATTATGAAATTTTTAGCAGTCGCTTTTACACTAACAATGAGCTTTTCGGTTTTTTCTCAGCAACTTAGTTTTAGAAATACCCCAGAACAAAAGAAGAATGTTTTCAGGATTGTTCGATTGGATACTGGTGAACAGACACCAATATACGGTCCTAGCTTTGCTTTTTCTAAAGGCGGAACTCGTAGAGAGGTTCAAGATTCAAGAGGAGCAAAAATGGGGTTATCACAGGTCGCTAAGTGTGATTCTTGGAAGCAGCCCGAGCCACTATTTTCAGTAGATGCTATAGATCTAAAAAAAGATTTCTCTATTTCTCGAGAATCATGTGAAGTTCTGGTTAATTGCCTTAAGAAACTCGATAGAGAAGTCATTGTAGTGAAGTTAAATTCGACATTAGATCTAGTTGAACATATTGAATTTCCAGGTGAGTGCAAACCACTTGAGATCGAATAGTTAATTTTAATTTTAATTTTAAATTTTACTTTTATGAACCGGGCCGGAGACAAAAAGTCTTCGGTCCGTCTGTAGTTAGTAATGGCCGTAAGTGACTACTTAAGTAAGAGAGTTGGGTAAGTTCAAGCAAGTTTGTTTCAAAATAATCAAAAGAACTCGATACAAGACGGCCCTTTAGCATTTCAAGGGGGAGACCCTATATGCAGATATGGATGGATATAGCTCTAATTCAGGCTATCCTATAAGCGGCGTGATATGTTACAGTGGACTGAAAAATTAGCCCCGATTTTCTAGGAGAACCCATGCTGAACCAAAAATATTTGCTAGCAATAGTGAGCCTTTTCGCACTCTGCACGGGAAGAGGCGCCTACGCCAATCATTTCCCTTATTCGGCTGCTGGACTGCGCTGGAGTAAAACTCTATCGGCCCCTCCCGGCCGTCCTTATCCAGGCTTTACTCATGGCTGTGTGAAATTAGACGCGCGAAAACATCCGGTACTAGATCAAAACAAAGAGCCTATTTTCAATTCCGAGATGTGCACCTTTCTGAAAAGACAAGTGGTCGTGGCTGATTCTGAGGCAGCGAGTGCCTGTGCTAAAATTGGCGGCAAGTTGCCGACGGACATTCAGTACAAGCAGCTCATCAGAAGTTTAAAACCAGGCACAGAGTTTACCGAGGAACGTTTCGGACCTTGGTTAACGGTAGAGGGTGTTGCAGCTCTTTCCAATTTATTTGGCGGAGAGGATATTGCGAATAACTTTTATTGGACGTCGGTGGTCAGGGTTTTTTGGGATTCCGAATCCGCCTACTTCATGTATGGCGACAACGGTCAGATCGGCGACACGAGACGCGATGGCAGCTTGGCAGTTCGCTGCGTTCGGAAAATATAGGTAGCGACAGGGCCCTCCCTACTGACTTTCCTATTCTTAAAGGTCAAACGCCAGATTGTGGTAAGCCAATGTTAAACTTTGTATCTTTCCGAATTCAAATCGTAAAATTTCTTCTCGCTTCGTCCACTTTAGAACCGCGGGCCCCATTTTTGAATCTCTACATACCAGAGACTCTCTTAGTTTTTCGCGTGTAAATTTAAATAGTTAAAGTATTTATTTTGTAAACTTTTAGACAGTGTCCAAATGATCCCATGTAATTTTCACTCTTAAACATCTTGGGCCAAGATTCTCGATTATGATTCATAGAGAAACAGACCACAAAGGGCTCTTATGAAACTCATTTTTTTGACTTTAATTTTTACTACAGCGGCCTTTGGTCAGGGTGCAAGCTTTGATGGGAGCAGCAGAAATAATAGATCTGGAAGCAGCTACGGCAGTTCTTATAACGACTATGGCCGAGCAGCTGAATATGAGCCAGTTCCGAGAGACTCATATGATTATGGCCCTGGTTCTCGAAATGATTACAATCGTGGTGATTCTGATTATGAACCAGTTCCGAGAGATCCGTATGAGTATGACTCTCGTACAAATAGAGATGCACGCCCTGAAACTCGTTCTGGAAATGATTACAATCGTCGAGCATCTGAGTATGGGCCAGCTCCGAGAGGCTCTTATGAGAATGACTCTCGTTCTCGTGAAGTGATACCAAGACAGGTAAATGGAAATCAAAGTTCTGGACAGGATTATGCTGAGGAGTCATTGGCCAGTGCTGTGAGCATTATGAATAGAGTTGAACTTAGAGGGAACGATCAACGAATCTTAGCGGTAATGCGCTCAAAGGCAGCCAATCTAGAGCTACAGGTAGGTACTACTGAACATTGTCTTAGTTACGCAGCCTACAAATATGAGGGCAAGGTTTTTATTTGTCCTGCATTTTATAATAATCGATCTATTGAAAATGGGCAGTATATGATTTTGCACGAGATTGTACATCTAGGTGGGATCAAAGAAGAATGTGATGCTGATAGGTTTGCCGGAAAAATTCTTGCTGCAGCCGGTGAGCCAGTCATGAGCAATTATGGATGTTCAATGAATTAATCTTTTAACTGTTACACTATTACGATTTGATCCCTCGCCTTTAACCGGATTCTAGAACCGACTCCAGGCCGTGTTGTCCCATCGGAAACGACTCTGATGGATGCTCTGCCCACTTGGTGTCCTAATAGATAACATGAGAAGTGGATTACTTCCCTCCCAAGAGATATCGATTAAACCGTAATTAAGACCAAAGTAAGTTGTGGGATATTTTGTTCCTAGATACCACCAGGTCTTTCTAGGGGCCACATGGGTCATGCCACTTGCCATAAACTCAAGCTGACCATAGTTCTGAAAGATGCTGGCAAAATGCTTATCTCCAGTGAGAAACATGACCCCTTTAGGATTGTAGGTTTTTATCAGATGAAGCATGCGATTAATCTCATTCGGTTTTTCCGCCCATTCTTCTGTATAAGGTAAAAGAGGAGAGAAAACCGAGAGCCCTGTCATAATAAAATGTGCATCAGCAGTAGAGGCTTTTAATTCTTGCTCCAGCCATCTCCACTGGGTTTTCCCAAGCATGGGCGCTTCTGGATCAAGATCTTTAAAATAGCGATTATCTAGTAAAATAATCTTAATCTTTTTATCCGCACTTTGAAATTCGTAAGAAGTGTAAACCCCTTGTTGAATTCGGCGAAGCGAGTCTTGCGGCTCTTCTAGGAAATCGAGAAATAGCTTTTTACTCGTATCTTTAGTTTGAAGGGTGCCATTGGCATTATCAAAGGCATAATCGTGGTCATCCCAGGTACCGATGATGGGAGTAGTGGAGCGGAATTTTTTATAATCTTTTTGATAAAACTGTTTGTGGTATGAGCTTTTCATGTCGTAGGCGGTTTCCCAGTCAGCATAGATCGCGTCGCCTCCCCAAATAAAAATATCAGGCCTTATTAAAGCTAGATCATCCCATAAGGGTTGTGCATCATTTTGATCGTTACATGAACCAAATGCAATACGGGTCACATTCTTAACAGCATTAATCCTTTCGATATTGGTAATTTGTGAAAAAACAGAACTAGAAAATAAAATCAGAAACCATGCCCATCCGTTGCGCATAATTACCTCCATGTGAGAAGAATGGTTACATGGAGGTATAAATAAATCACGTGTGGTTTTCGTTAAGGATTTATTGAGATTGGGTTAGCGAGAGAATCGTCTAACTTCTATACAGGTGCATAAAAATCTACACGTCCTTGAGCGTGAGGCCAAAAAGATGAGAAAATAAGGTCTATGAAAACTATTCCTTTTTTATCGCTACTGCTTTTTTTGGCCTTTGGCTGTGACATGGATAAATCCTATGAAGGGTTTGAGATCCGAGACTACAAAGAAAGCGTAGGTCAGAAATATACTAGTAATCCTGGTCAGGCATTTTTTGCTATGGATTCTTTAGGAAGCTTTTCACTCACAAGTTTATTTGCGGTAAATATTCTTCCCATTAAAATTTATGGTACGGCATTGTTGTTGATGGATCAGAAAAGTGAATCTGAAGGCCTGGATGGAAAAAGACTACCTACGGTTATGAAAAAATTTGGATTTATCCAGCCCGCTAAAATTGCAAACTGGGATTCAGAAAGTTCTCCTGAACCAGAAATTGAAGGGAGCTTAGGATTTATTCATACTCAGATTGAGCAGCAATTTCTTGGTAAGAAATTTAGTGTTGAGGTAGCCAACATTACCTGTGCTGCTTGCCATAGCAGTGTGACTTTTGATCAAAATGGAATACCAAAAAATGAAGCCTGGTTAGGAGCTGGAAACAGTTCTTTAAATCTTGATGGCTTCCTTCAAGAAATTTATTACGGCCTAGTAAAGGGCATGAAAGATCCACGCCATTTTCTTACACAAATTCGTGAAGCCTATCCTGATATGAGTCGAGATGAAGAGCTTACTATTCATTATGCAATTTTCCCAAAGATACAAAAGGCCTTAAAACAGTATAAGAAAATGGGTAGAGTACTCCCCTTTCCAAACGGCGGCCCAGGTCATACTAATGGCGTGGGTGCTTTTAAAAGAGCTGCAAAAATCCTCAAGCAACCATTTACATTTCACAGCGAAGAAGCTGGAGTGGTGGGAATTCCGAACTTAATGGATAAAGGTTTTAGATCTTCTTATACTATTGATGGGGCCTACGGTGTTGCTGGTAAACCAAGATATAAATCAATGACCAAAGAAGAGGCCCGAGACCCCCAACATCTCAATGAGATGTCTCATCTGGCCGCATTTTTTTCTTACTCGGCTATGGGAAACAGTCTGAATAATGTTGAACCTAATATTCCGAAAGTGGAAAAAATATTTGCAACTTTTGTGCGTGATTTAAAGCCTCATAAATTCCCAGGTCAGATTGATCGTTTGAAAGCTTCTAGGGGTGAGCAGATTTATAAACAGTCATGTTCAGGTTGCCATGGAATTTACTCTGAAGGACTAGACGAGATCGAGTTGCAAAGCTTTCCTAATAAGCAAGTTGCCCAGGCCCTGATGGGATCAGATCCATATCGGTGGAAAGGTATTGATCAGAGTGTCGTAGATTTCTCGAATCAAAATGTTTTTGCAAAATATATTGATGCAGGAAAAGAACTGGGTGGTTATACAGCACCTATTCTTACTGGTATTTGGTTTAAGGCACCATATCTTCACAATGGCTCAGTTCCGACTCTTTGGCAGTTACTCAATCCAGAACTTCGACCTAAGAAGTTTCTTATGGGTGGCCATGCCATAGATATGGTGGATGTAGGAATTAAAGGTGAGCTCAATACTCTCGGTGAATACGTTTATCCATCAAGCTACACTCCGTGGAGTCAGCCTGCAATGTTTGATACTTCCGAGAGTGGAAAGTCAAACCTGGGTCATGAAAAGATGTTTGAAAAATTAAACAGCAACGAAAAGAGAAGCGTAATAGAATATCTAAAATTATTATAAGGTTATTTTTTGAAGCCGAGGCGAGAGAGGTAACTCCTCTTTTGCCGGCTTCACGCCATATCTCACAATATGGATGATTTCATTTTGCAACTTCATGAGTTTTCTTAGCTTTTTTTCCATAGAAGGGTCGTCTATAAGTGCAGTCACTGGACATAAGACTCTTCCTTGGGACTCTACTTCAAACCATAGCTTCATCAAATCTTCGCCCTCTTCAAAGCAGCTTTTAGTATGATCTTTAGTTAGTGCGATAAAACCTTCAGCGGAATTATTCTGAGATGCTTCTGTCACAATAAGCGGTAAGAGTTTAATTTTCCCCAGAAATTCCAAAACAGCTGGTTTCAAAACATAGCATGAGATCAAGGTCATGAAGCCGTTGAGCCTGAGCATCTGGGCATTAAGACCATCTTGATAAAAACGTGGATCATTTTTATCAAGTCGAAGCCATTTCCAAAGTTCTTGGGCATAATCACGCTGACCCAGAAAAAAAGCCGAGGCTTGATCATAGAGAGTTGCAATATATTTTTTTGAAACGGAGTCGGTGATCTTATGAGTATGTGAATTGGAAAGATTAAGCTCAAGGGTACTAGGTGCAAAGTTTCCCCGATAACAAGCGTGAGTCTCAAGCAGCATGAGTTCTGGGGATGTTGTCGGAGGTATAGGTCTTGTACTGCACTCAAGATATACCTCTTGTGGAACTCTGAAGGTGGAGCGGTAAAATTTTACTTCCACCGGTTCAAGGCCTTCTTGCTTGAGGGCAAGTTTCAAAAGATAAAAAGCAGAGCCTGCTGAGAGATGCAAATCCCGCAGTTCTTTATCGCTAACCCAAAGAATTCTCTCCGATTCAATAAGCATTTGGATTCGAATTCCCAGAAAGCGCCATTTTACTGGTTGGGTGTTGTGCGGACTGGGAGCGCGGGCAATAATTTTTAAAATTCTTTGGATCTGCTCTGGATTCATAAATCCTTCTTGTATAAATAAAGACGATGATAAGGCTTGGCACCTACTCGTTTAACCATGGCAAGTGGGGCCTTGTTCTCATCAGAAACCCAGGTTACACCCATGGTTTCATAGCCACGGTCTCTCATATTTTTGAAGGCTTCATATAACATCACAAGGCTTAAGCCTTTGCTGTGTTGACTAGGGTCAACTGAAGCAAAGATAAGTAAACAACGCTTGGGTTTTTTCTTAAACTTCCAAAGCTTGATGGGAAGCGAAAAAGTGAGTCTTGAGCGAACTTCTTTCATCACCGGGTTGAGATCAGGAATAATGATAACTATTCCGACAGGTTTACCTTTGTGAGTCACATAGGAAGTAATTTTCTCATCGATGATCAGAGACATGTCTTTGGCCTGAAATAAAAATTCCTCATGTGTGAGTGGGACAAACATGGGATTATTTTTAAAGCTACTGTTTAGAAGATCACATGCAAACTTCATCTGCTCCTTCATATGCTTCTTATCAATTGTCTTCCAGGATAGGTCTGGATCATTTCGAACCGATTTTACTTTTTCATCTTCAAGACAGCTAAAATCAAAGTTTTTTATATCTAATTCAAAAGTTGTTGTTGGGAATGTTCTATTGTAACCGCATTTTTCAAGGAGTTGATAGATGTGGGCAGGAGTATAGAGCTGATCAATGTACGGTTGTTTTTCAAAACCTTCTACCATTACTCCCATCTGTTGCATGGCCGTAAGGTTAAAGTTACCCAAAATCTGGGTCATTCCTTTTTCGCGCTGGTAGTTTTCCGCTGCAGTTAGGAGTGCCTTGGCCGTATCGAGATTGTCTTCGCAGTCAAAAAACCAAAATATCCCCT
>CAMDDI010000149.1 GCA_945890905.1 Bacteriovorax stolpii | reverse complement strand
ATGCTCAAAGAGCCAGTCCAACTACTCCATCATGCTACTGTTACACAGCTGAAGGAAGACATAATCCAGAACGAGAAAGCTCAGCGATTTGTACTGCGCTATTCACAGGGAAAAACATTTCAGGAGTTGAGACTTCTTATCTCACTGATTCTTCTAACGTAGGAATTTGTGTAACAAGCGAAGGTGCTACTGATTCAACTTGCGCATGTAGATCAACTAATAGCTGCGCAGGAGCTTCGACTTCGGGCCTTACTGGATTATCAAGTGGTAGTTTTTCCATGTTAAACTCTCCTCTAAGTGCTCTAGGCTCTTTGGGTGCAGGAAAAACAGATGCGGCAACAGTTAATGGTTCTGCTTCTGTGGCCAATGCTTTAAGACTTCTTGATGCCGCAAATAATCTTGCTGCAAAAGATCCAAGTGCTAAGGCGATGCTTAAAAATAAATCGAAAATTGCCAATGACTTTGCCAATGCTGCAACCGCGGCGGGTGCAGGTACAACTCCAAGCTTCTTGGGGAATTCTTCAGGTGGAAATCTCAACATGAATCCATCTCAGGCCATCGAAGAATTACAAAAAGAATTTAAAGAAGCTGAATCACCAATTCGCACTGCAAATGGTGGAGGCACTTTACCTTCTCCTGGAACTCCAGGACAAGCTGAAGACATTGATTTTGGTTTTGCTGCCAATAATCCTGCTCAAGAAACTCAACTTGCTGAAGCCATGAAAGAAGATCTTGATTATGGCCAGAACGACATTAAGACTTCTGATGGAAGTATTTTTGAAGCTGTATCAAACCGCTATCAGCAGAGTGGAATGAGAAGACTTTTCGAAGATAAAAAGAAACCAGCACTTAAAAATAATTAAGAGATAAGATGAACATCGATATTTTATTTGGAAAAACAACTGAACATCTTATCCCACTTGAGGGAACGAAGTATCAGATCAATAAACAAATGCTTCCGGATTTTTTGCGTCTTCAGCGAGATGCGAATAAGGACGGATTTGATCTGCAGATTGCCAGTGCCTTTCGGGATTTTGATCGGCAGTTAAAAATTTGGAATGCTAAGGCCCGTGGTGAGAGACCTCTTTTAGATGATCAAGAAAATGTTCTGGATCACTCTCAACTCTCGCCCAAAGAAATCATGTACGCCATTCTAAGATGGTCAGCACTTCCTGGATCGTCACGCCATCATTGGGGTACTGACATCGATGTCTTCAATGGTAATACTCAGACACCTGAATCTGTGAAGCTCTCAACCAGTGAATGCATTGGTAATGGCCCAGCAGCTTCTCTTCACGAATGGCTGGATGGAAAAATTTCTCAAAATGCGGCCTATGGTTTTTATCGTCCCTACCTCACTGACAGAGGTGGAGTGTCACCTGAGAGATGGCATTTGAGTTATTACCCGATCTCCCGCAGACTGGGAGAATTTTATACGTTCTCTTTGTTCAAAAAGAATATTGAACAGACAGAACTTCTTCTTAAAAATGAAATTCTCGAGAACGCTGACGAGATTTTTAACCGTTATTTTCTCAATGTGGATATTCCTTAAGTTTCATTCAGTGCCATTGTGACTCCATCACTTCAAATAACTTACTTTCGCGAAGTTAGCGTTTTTCTATTTTGAAAAAAATACACTCCACCTTTATTAATGTTTATGCCCATTTAGATAGGTGCCCAGTTGAGCCTTCGACGCTGTAAGTAAAATGTCGTATCAAGAGTCATTAGAGTTAGGTAATTGTTAAATATCGGAAAATAATTTTTTTCAATTTAATTGGAGAGATCAATGAAACTTTTAACTTTAACAGCCGTTGTGCTTGCTACTTTAGTAGCTGGGCAAAACGTTGAGGCGCAGTCTCGCGGTCCTCGTGGTGGCGATCGCGGTGGAGACCGTGGTGGTCGCGGCGGCGGTGGAAATCACGGCGGTGGATACAATAGACCATCTCCAGGCAACGGCGGCGGATACAATAGACCTTCTCCGACTCCAAGAAACGATGGACGCTACCGTCCTACTCCAGGTAACGGCGGCGGATACAGACCTTCTCCGACTCCAGGAAACGATGGACGCTACCGTCCTACTCCAGGTAATGGCGGCGGATACAGACCTTCTCCTACTCCAGGAAACGATGGACGCTACCGTCCTTCTCCAGGAAATGGCGGCGGATACAGTCGTCCAGGCGGAAACTACGGTGGAAATCATGGCCGTAGACCAGTTCCAGGCGGTCGTTATGATCATGGCCGTAGACCTTCTCCAGGCAACGGCGGCGGATACAATCGTCCAGGCGGAAACTACGGTGGAAATCACGGCCGTAGACCAGTTCCAGGCGGTCGTTATGATGGTGGATACAATCGTGGAGGCCACGTAGGTCAATACCGTCCTAGTCACTCTCAATACGGGACACGTTACTACCACCGTCCGTATGGATATTCTCCAGTTCGTTATTCGTCTTACTACCATAGCCCGTACAGATCTCCGTACTACAGCACCGTTCGCTACTATGACTCGCTGTCTTGGTATAACTATGTTTACGCTTCGTACCCGAACTATGTGTACGCTAACTGGATTTTCTACCCAGCTACTGGATACAGCAACGGTTACTCGACAATTGATAACTACCCTTACTACGTCTACAACGGTTACAGAAACCGTTATAGCCCAGCAGATAATTGTAACTATCAGTTAGTTGATCAGTACAACCACCAAGTTATCCAGTCTTACTGGAACCAAACTTGTAACGTTGGATATGACACTTGTTCAATTGTTCGTGACCAGATGAACGGTCAGTCTAACGACTACCGTTACACTTGTACTGAAACATACAGAACGCAGGAATATGATTACTCAACTCCTACGTACGATGATTCAACTACAACTCCTTACGACACGACGACTTTGCCTGATACAACAACTCCATACGATACAAGCTTGCCTTGCAGCGATGTAGACAGTGATGGGTACTGCGACGAGAACTAAGAATTCAAAAGAATTTTAAAAAGATTGGCCTCCCGAAAGGGAGGCCTTTTTATTTTATCCCAATGGCCTTAAGCCACTCTGGACTTGCATCGATTAACTTGCGCTCTTTCATATCAAAAAAACCAACTGTAAAAGTAGCATCTGAGGCCACCTTCCCGTCAGCTTTCACCATAGACTGCTCCAGCACCATAATCTTCGGACTCATCATTTCAATAGTGCGAGAAACAATTTTTATCTGCTCCCGATTTTTAAGTTCTCGCTTAAAGCGGACTTTCAAATCGAGAATCACGGGGCCTACTTGATTTTTTTGAATGTAATCTAATCCGAAACCATTCTTCGTAATGAAATCCCAACGGGCCTCTTCATACAACTGAACATAAATAGCATTATTAACATGCCCGAAGCTATCGAGATGAAGCTCACGAATGAGTACGTCGTATTCAAAAGTTAAATTGTTATCCATTATTTATCTACGTTCGCCGCTTCCACTCGTTTATCAGCTTGGATGAGTTCATAGCGATGAGAAATTTTCTGGAAAAGACCTGATGCTTTTCCGTCAATATCACCGGAAGCAATCGAGCGATCTTCTTCCACTCCACCTTCTGATTTACCAAACATACTTGCAAATGGATTTGCATCTTGTTTACCGGCAGCAAGAGCGCTAAAGCCTTTACCACCAGTGGCCCCGTAAGCTCCGGCAGCACTATTGGCCTTAATCTCAGAAGCTTTACCATCATCTTTTTCTGCGCCATCAAGATCGCTTCCGAGAGAAACTCCCCCACCACCAAGTCCACCACCTGCACCACCACCGCCGCCACCCGATCCACCCGTAGGTGTTGTGGTCGCCGCTGCTGCCGGTTTCAAAATTCCGTTAGCAATTTTAGCATCACTTTCAAATGGCGAAGTGACTCCCGCAACAGTTGTTCCATCAGGAACATTTGTAGGATCTCCCATTTCACCAAAATTTTCGTCTGTAGTTCCATTCGTAAATGAATTACTTCCAAAACCTTCTCCGGCATTAAAATCACCTGGAGTATAAACTGTACCTTCTGTTCTTGTTGTTGGAACAACACAGGCCGGATCAAGTGGCGTGACTACACATCTAGCAAGAACTGGAGTTGTAGGTGTAGTTGTTCCATCCGCAGCTTTCTGAACAGCATTGGCCATGGCCTTTTGTTGTTTAGCAGCGAACATGGCAGCGGCGGCTTTGTTAGCGAAAGTGAAAGCGGCTGCGATGAATTGGGATTTTGCGTTTTCGTTGGCGAAGGCTTCTGCTCCAGTGGTGAGTGCTTTTGCGATAGCTGCCCGACAACCTACTGAGACAGGAGGCACTGTGCTTGGAATTTGAGTTGCTACGAGGTCACTTGCCTGCACTGTTTGACTGCACAAAGTCTCAAGACTCGCTTGATCTTTCTTCTGCCAAGAAGTTATTTTTGCACTTAATGCAGCAACAGCAGATGAATAAGCAGCAGCCTGCTCCAAACTCAATGAGCTTTTGTAATTATTTACAGCTACGGTTGCATCTAAAGCAGCATTCTGTGCATCACCTTGCGCTGCTCGAGTTGCAGTATCGGCTGTAATATTAGCCTGATTATTTTGCAAACGCATGTTTTGAGTTTGTAACATTCCAGATTCTAAAACATTTATCCAGTTGTACATAGTTGCAGCCGACTTACATGAAGCATAATCAAAAGTATAACCAGCTTTTTGCACACAAGTTATTCTTCCGTCTGTTGTTCTCATTGAATCAGTTAAACTTGCATTCCCCCCACCAGCTGCTTGGGCCGCAATTTCATATGTTCGACATTCCACTTTCTTTTGATTGAATCTAGCTATTGCATCAGGTGTTGCTCCTGTAGCAATGGCTGCTGTTTGTAAGGGAGATAGTTCTTGCTGACATAATGTATAGCTGTTGTAGGCTTGTCTTTGTTGAGAACCACCACCCGCGCCTGTAGTTGAACCACCACAATTCTCGAGCGCATTCGGCCCAATACACACTCTATTTTCATCCCCAGCCTGCCCATACGCAGCCCCAGCAACAACAGCGAATAAAAAAATCACACTCAATTTCATTTTCATAAAATTCTCTCTTATAACCTATTAACCTTATCGGCTAATGATCTATAATCTTGATTTAATTATAAATTCCGACACTTAAACCCAAGCCGCAGTCTCACGGATTGCCCTGTTTTCAGGTGTTTGCATAAAAAAAGCTCCCTTAGAGGGAGCTTTTAGTGACTGTTATATGAGGCAGTTTACTTGTTAGCGGGAGCAATCTCTTTGCGCTTAAAGATCTTGGAGTAATTGAGTAAGTAGCGATTTGAAACTTGTTTGAAGAGCGTGCTTTCTTTGTCAGAAGAAATATCACTTTCATTTGATTCATAATCATCAAGGCTCTCACTCAATGAAGCAGTTTTAGTTGCACCATTAGCACCGAAGGCCGCACTCGATCCATCAGTTGGAGATACGCCTTCAGAAAGTGAACCCATACCTAAATCGGTAGCTGAAGTCCCCCCACCTTTTTGTGAATTTTCATGAGCGGCATTATCTAGATCCATAACATTTTTATCTTCGGCCGCACCTTTAAGATCATCACCCAGTTTTGCAGAGTTATTTGATGAAGAAAGACCCATACCCGCTGCAGAGCCATTTGCTGAATCTTGTGAACCGGAAACAGATGCTAGGCCATTTTTTGTAAGGGTATCTAAATCAAAGGTCTCTTTACCTTGAGCTTTTAGTTTGTCGTTAACTTGTTTAGCAACATTATTTGTAATTTGATTCATGTTTCCTGCTTGAGAAGCAAGACTTCCTGCTAAAGATTGAGCTCTAGCTGTATCACCAGCAGCAAGAGCATTGGCCAAGTCTGTGGCCATTTGTCCGTTAGATTGAAGTGAAGGAAGATTCATACTTGGATCAAAAGTTAATCCAGGGAGTCTGATGGGATTATTGCAAGCTTCTCCAGAAGTTGAAAATCCTCGCTCTGTATTTGAAAAGCAGGTTGCAGAATCATTGGTTGAAATAAGTGGAAGTCTTGTTACTCCTGAAGTGGTGCCAGATGTTGCACCTGAGGTAGATCCAGATGTTAATCCGCCAGTTGTGCCGGCCAAATCTGTACCAGTTCCATTGGTAGGAGTTGTCTGAGCATCAAAGGCAGCGATCACTTTTTTCAACTTATCAATGTTCTCTTGTAATTGCTTTCCGATATCACTTAATCCTTTAAGATTTGTTGCGACCATGGCCGCAGCACCTAAAAAAATTCCTGCACGAGGGATAGCAGTATTGAGTGCAGTAGCGATCATTCCAGCACCTAAAGTGTAGTTAAGTAGTGCAGCCCCCATTGAAGCGTACATTGGTCCACCAGCAGCATAGGTGAAAGCAGCTGCTACACCGGCACCCATAACTTTCCCGGTCATGGTAGCCGTTACCCCATCACACATGGCCGGAAGTAATCCAAGCAATAACGGTGGATGTGGAATAGGAATCGACATTTCTGCAAAACTTAGTCCGGCCGCTGTGGCAAATACACCCGCAACAATCATCATCATGGTTTTTCTTTTATTCACAAAAGCCAAATTATTTTGTTCTTTTTCTAAGGCAGCTTGCAAAGAAGCTCTCTGAACTTCCCCACCTTGCTTCATTTTCTCTTCAAGCATTTTTAAATCGGCAGCGGATTTTTTAAGAAACTCTTTTTGCTCTTTAGCTGCTGTGAGCTCACTCATTATATAAATTAATCCACCTGCACTGAAAACAATGATTGAAGGATGCAAGGGAGCAGCAGCTTTACAGGTAGTCAATGCATTGGCCGCTACAATACCGATACCGATTGTGGTAATTTGGTTTGCGTAGTTCGCTGCTCCCTTAGAATCGGGATTCGTCCGAAACTGATCTCCATCGGCTGCGTACACCGGAGCAAGAATAAGGTTTAAACTCATAAGAATGGTAATTAAATTTTTCATACTCTTATTTTACTCCCATCAGAAAAAAGCCGTTAGGACCCTCTCTACATAGGCAGGATTTTCTAATAAGTGATGAATTTCAAAAGGCAATTAAGGAATAGGGACTGCCAAGAATCTGTGCCTTAAAACGAAAAAAGCTCCCTTTCGGGAGCTTTCATTATTTTCTCTTCGTTTTGGTTTTCTTCTTCTTGTTCTTAATAATAATCATCACGATGGCCCCGATCACAATCACGGCAATGATGAGCATGAGATCATCATCACTTGAATCCTCGGCTCTCTTCTGAGTCTTAGTAACCTGAAGATCCCCTGCCGAATTTGGACTGAAAGTCGTATCAGCAAAATTTGGATCTTCGGACTTTCCAGCTCGTAGAGCTGAAAGATCGGTTTTCTTCTGACGGAAAACTCGAAGTGTCGATACGAGCTTATCGATAATTGGCTGATAAGAAGCGTAGAGATCTTTAGTCACAGAGAACGTCACAGCAACACCGAGATCTTCTTTCACAGTGGCCAGATAGCGGGTGTAGAAACCTGGAACTTCCGAAGCTAAGTGAAGAGCATCAACCCATTGTTGGTCGTTGATGTTAGTGAGCTTAGTATTTTTAGGTTCAGAGATTTGTTTTTTTCCGCCCGGGAGATTGTACTCTTTGGATTTTTTTAAATAGGCCATGTACTCATCAAGAGAATCTTGCTCTCCACGAATTTTAGCAGCGAGAATAATGATAGATTCTTTTTTTCTTTCTGTGTTCTCAGACTGACAAACGTATTCAGAACCTTCGAGAGCACACTCCCAACCAGAAGGAAGTTCAAATTCACAGTACTTGGAGGAAAATCTTTTCGCAAAAACTGAAGATGAGAAGGCGATCAAGAGAGAGATCCCAAAAATCAATTTCACGTGCGCTGTCTTCATGGACTCATCCTTATCTGAATAATAGGCATTATCACTAGATGATAATCTAATCTCAACTGGTTACAACCGACTAAATATTGCCTGAAAGAGACTGCGTACCCGATAAAAATGATCTTCTTACTTCATGTAAGAGCGTCCGATAAGACCCAGTTTGATTTCTTTTTTGTTATCATAGCGCTGAGTGATTTTCACAATGGATGTATCAACTTTGGTTTCGATGACGACCCCTCGGGCCACCAAGGCATTCCCACCTAGGTAATCAAAGTCAAAGAAGTCAAAGATCATCCCCTTACTGATGTCTTCCCCTAACCCCTTATCAATAACCACATAGGCCTTCTTAGGAGATATTTTAGAGATAGTGGCCTCAACGTCATAAGTCTTAAACTTTTTATCAACTGTTCTAGAGTCATCGTTTTTATCCACTCTCCGAATCAGCTGAAAACTAAATCCAGTACCAAGATCGGTAGATTTTCCTGATACCACTTGGCTTCCACGCAGCTCCACTCTCCAACTTTTTCCCAGGGCCACGTTTACTCCTGCATAAGGAGTGATCCACTCTCGGTTGATCCCGTGATAGAGAGAGGTATTTCCCCCTGTATTAAACACAGGTTTATTCTGAGGCTCTTTTGTGTAGGGATCATTTTTAACTGAAGTCACTCCATCCACACCTGCCACTAAGGCCAGATGAGTCCAGGCCAGAGCACCCTCTGCTTGCCAGTAAGCTTCAGTGGAGAGCTCAGATCCAGGCCTTCTTAA
>CAMDDI010000148.1 GCA_945890905.1 Bacteriovorax stolpii | reverse complement strand
CATATCTTTACCTGAATCTTTAATGGCCACATGCAAAGTCTTAGGTGGCATTGATCTCATGATTTTGCTCGACCAATTTACATAACTCAGAGGTGTGGGATAAGTAGTAATTTTATTATGTTGAATCAGCCATTTCACGATCCCGTCATTCACCATAACAAGTTCCGGTGGTTTGTCCCCTATGTAATCCCCAAGGAAGTAGACAACTGTCTGCTTTGGCATACGCTTAAGCAAATCTTCTGCAAGAGCTTTAGTTTTCTGAACAAATCTTGAAAGCTCCCTATCACAACCCTGAACGAGAACTTCGGAAATGGTTTTAGCGATGGAAACGCTCACTTCTTCTGGGGTTAAGTCTCGGGTGATGATCTCCACACCTTGAAGTGAATTCATGGGACTCAAAATTTTGGATAACTCACGGCTTTGGTCATAAAAAATAATGCCGCCATTAAATTCATTGATCACTGATGAAGAAAGAAAAATCCCTCCCGGAAATCTTCTCCCTCGAAATTCATTTTCCGCAATGGGGTTGAAAACTGAAATACCTAAAACTTTGGAGTGATTAAGGAGACCCAATTCTTTGAGAGCAATAGTCACTGAACCAGCAAAGGAATAGACTTTTTGGATATGAGGCTTAAATTCGCAAGTGGCTTGGGCCCTGAAACTTAAAAACAATAAGAGACTAAGAATGATGGGCATCCATCACCTCATTTGCTTTTTTATCGCAATATTCATTCTGAGGATGACCTGCATGGCCTTTAATCCACACCCATTCAACTTGTAAAAAGTGAGTCCGCATTTCATCTAAGCTCTGCCAAAGTTCAAGATTCTCGGGTGCCTTGTTATCAGCTTTTTTCCAACCTCTAGATTTCCACCCTTCAACCCAACTCTTCATGCCATCCACAACATACTTTGAATCCGTCATGACTTTTACTTTAGTCAGACGTGGATCGCGTCCCTTATTTGGCAAAATATTTTCTAATTCTCTAAGCCCGTGCAAAGGTCCAGAGAGTTCCATTTTATTATTAGTGGTGAAGGCTTCAAACTCCACTCCTTCGGCCAAAATATCTCCGTTGTGTTCTTGAATCACATAAGCAAATGATCCAGGACCAGGATTGCCTCGACACCCGCCATCAGAATAGAGGGCAAGAGTATTAGATTCTCCGTAGATCTCCAACGGAGGAGGCAAAATACCATCTGAAGCCAAGGGTGATTCTTCTACACTCTCGATGGCCTTCTCTAGGGCCCAAAAAGCATCTTGCAGGTGATCGAAGTCTAAAATATTTGATTGAAGCCACTTTTGGATGGAATTTAGCGAGCGAAGATGCTTTTTCTTCATGGGAACACCTTTTATAGGCCGCGGCATTTAGGTTTCCCTTTGCCAAATTCTTTAACGCGGTTGTATCTTGTCTGGAACATAACAACTAGAGGTTCACCCTTTGAGTCTTCCATTTTCAATTAAAGTCTATAAGCAATACTTTAATTTTGCATCATCGCATTTCATGATTTTCGAGAATGGGACCCGTGAGCCTTTGCACGGTCATAACTATCGCGTTCAAGTTAAAGGCGAAGCTCCTGACCTGGCCGGTGATATGGTTTTCGACTTTCTTGATATCAAACCTATCGTTCGAGAAATCTGCGATGGCCTTGATCACAAGCTTCTTATTCCTAAAGATCACAAACTTCTTAAAATTTATTCAGAGAAAAGAAACTACGTTATCGAAACTCCAGATGAGAGTTACTTTTCCATTCCACAAAGTGATGTTCTCCTTCTACCTATCGTCAACACGAGTGCAGAGAGAATTGCTGTTTATATTTGTGATGAAATTCGACAAAAAGTTAAAGAACGTTTCGGATATGCATTCACCAGTTTAGAAGTGGAGGTTGAAGAAACTCCGGGCCAATCGGCAGTTTATCTTCATCGGGAAAAAGTATGATCTTTTCAGAACTTGAAGGTGGCTCTTCCATTGAAGGCCACGATATTCACGTTTATAAAACGGACATCAAGGCACCAAAATATCTCTATCTCATCGGTGGAGTTCACGGTGATGAAGTCGAAGGTGTATACGTTCTCAAAGAACTGTTTGAGTGGTTAAAAGTTGAGCACAATCTTAAAGATCTACCCATGATTGTCATTCCGATTCTCAATGTGGACGGATACAAAAATCAGACCCGAGTGAATGCTCACTCAGTTGACCTAAACCGCAATCTTCCCACCAAAGATTGGACCACGGCCCATACAAAGCCTCGCTATAACCCGGGACCAAAGCCTCTTTCTGAGCCGGAAAATCAATTTTTAGTGAAGCTCTTCGATAAGTATAGGCCAGGAATGATTATTTCCTTTCACACCTGGAAGCCTATTCTCAATTACAACGGTGACTGCAAAGACGTGGCCGAGTTTATGTCAGGATTTAATAAGTACGAGATTGATTCTGATATTGGTTACCCTACTCCAGGATCTCTGGGTACTTTCGCCGTAGAAAAGTATCATTCTCCAGTTTTAACTTTTGAATGTCCTGAACTTAAAAAACATCGGGAGACTCTTAAAGAAATCTGGAAAGAGAATGAAGAGTGCCTTAAAGGGTTCTTTCAGACAGATATGATTTGGAAAAAATTGAAATAAAAAAAGGCTCCGAAAAGGAGCCTTTTTTTTAAGATGCTTTGGTAAATTTGATCACTTCAACTGGACATGCTTCAGCAGCTTCTTGAATTCGCAAACCATCATCAAGTGGAGCATTGGGACGAATGATACAAGTATCGGCCAGAACCTCGAACACATCTTTGTAGATGTCTTCGCAAGCATTACAAACAATACAACCTGGCTCGATCCATACTTTTGATACAAGGAATGTAGCGGCCGCAGGAGCTCCCGCAGTAGCGGCACCACCAGCAGCTGGAGAAGCAGAAAACTCACCTGCAAATGCGGGGTTTGTTGCCATTTTAAGAGCAGGACCACGTCCTGGAACCGTATCAGCTATAAAGCTTCTTACTGGAATATCAATCGGTGGGCCGGAAGATTTAGTAGCATCAAGACTGTGCTGTTGAATAAATTCCGCAACAGTTTGATGGGACTCGGCCACAAGCTTTCTGAATTTTGCACCACTCATATCGAACTGGTAACAAATTCCATCTCGAGTTGAACTCACTTCAACTTGCATAGTCGCCATATCAAAATTTGAAGCTCCAAGAAGGTCGATGAAACCAGGACCCATGTTAACTTCTACTGCAAAGCTTTGTTTTTTAGCATCAAAAGGTTTTGTGACTTCAACTTGAGTGGGGCTTCCGAATGGATTGAAGAGACGAAGCTTGATGGTATCAAGTGCCGCTGGCTCTTTGGCCGAACTCCACTTAAAACCAAAAGCAAAAATATTACCACCTTTAGATGATCTCAAAAGTGTGAGTTTAGGCTTTCCAAAAAGTGTATCGAAAGTACCAACAAGTAAGCTCAGTCCTGCTAGACCAATTACTAAATTGATAACTAAAAAAATGGCAACACCCATGGCGATTAAGCTGGTTGACACAATTGACCCCTTATAAATCCCGTTTATCTGCTAAAATTGTAGCCTAAATCACCGTAAATTAGAACAAAAAGATCACTGAGCATCTTTGAGTTTTTAAGGGTTTTTAAGTACAATTCAAGTCATGTTCATCTTTACTCAAATAAAAGCTGTTTTCATTGTCTCTGCCTTACTAGTGTTCGTCCTGCTACCAACCTGTCTGTTAGCAGTGTTTTTCCCTCTTAAAAGACGTCTAAAAATTGTCTCTCCGGTATGGATGTTTTGTCAGAGGATTGTTTTACGCTACGCACTCGAAGCGCGTATTTTAGTCCGGGAAGATCACCGAACCCAAAGAGTCAAAGGAATCCCTCCTTACGGTCTCTACGTGGCCAATCATCAGAGTTTCGTTGATATTCCGCTTATTACAGTCATGTACCCAGCACCCCCGATTATGAAAAAAGAGGTCATGTACATCCCTTTGGTGGGTTGGCTTGGCTGGCTTTCTGGGGCCATGCCGGTGGCGCGTGGGAAGCGAACTTCTGGAAAAAAAGTTTTTGAAGAAACAAGAAAACGTATGGTGGATGGAAAAATTGCGGTGCAAGTTTATCCCGAAGGCACGCGCTCTATAGACGCCAATCCAAAACCAGTGAATAAAATAAAAAAAACACTTTTGGTCTTTGCTTACAATGAAAAAATTCCTGTCATTCCTACTAGTATCTACGGAACCCGCGCCGTTTTATCTTCTAGGGGAAGAATCCATACCAAACGCCCACTAGGAATAATTGTGCACAAAGAAGTGGATCCAAATGATTTTTCATCGGCCGAAGAATTCTATCATTTCTGCTGGGGCAAAGTTATTGAGGGTCACTCTCAGATGAAGGCGCAGCTATCTCATCTTGATAAAAATTAATCTTCGGCTTAATTTCTTTTTCATTAATGTAATGAGCTAGACCTAATAACTTTTCAGAATCTTCAACCCAATAATATTTTTCATTTGTATCCTGAATATCAAATTCACAAGGTTTCAAAAAAGCTCCATGTTGAAAACCATAGGCCTGATCTTTAGTTAACTTCAATCTAGGAAAACTTAAAATCGAATCTACTTCTGACCCTCTTTCCATGATCTGGCCCTGGCCTTCTTGAGGCCAATCTTTGGGGTGAAGAGCATTTCTAAAAGAGGCTAATCCTACCTGCGTACGTGTGAGTGCTACAAGTGTGCCAATCGTTCCTAGGTCATTACAAATATCAGTAAAGAGTGTCCGGACATAAGTCCCAGAGCTGGCCGTGACTTCAAATGAGAGATAAGGAAAAGTGTATTTGATTACCTTGATTGAATAGATGTGACGAAGTACTGGCTCTTTTTTTACTTCTACCCCTTCTCTGGCCCACTGATGCATATTTCGGCCCATAAATTTCGAGGCGGAAAATTTATGAGGAGCTTGAAGGTAGTCACCTACAAATTTTTCGGAAATCCGCTCTTGAAGAAAGGATAGTGGAAATCGTGAAATTTCTTGTTTCAGATAGAGGGAATCATCGCGCTGAATGATTTCTCCTGTGTAATCTCCCGTAGGAGTTTCAACACCAAGTTTTCCAACAGCGAGATAAGTCTTCGGAGAATTGTCGTGAATAAATTCGTTGAGTCTGGCCGCTCCAGCGATACCTATCATCAAAACACCAGAGGCAAAAGGATCGAGGGTACCAAAGTGACCGATCTTTCCGTATCCCTTAGGGAGATGACGTTTAAAATGCCTTACTACATCGTAAGAAGACATCCGTGCGGGTTTAAAAATATTGAATATTAGAGGAGGAAAAATAACGGGAGGTTTACTCTTTGTCATCCGCTGAGTCTTTCAACAATTGAGTGATCTTGCCTTCATCTTCAAATTGAGAATTGTAGATGAAATGGATTTCTGGAGTGTGACGAACTTCCATTTGTGTTGCAAGAATTTTTCTCATTTTGCCGGTGGTGCTTTCGATGGCCTCTTTAGCATCCCCTCGAGTGGCGGTACTAAAAGTATCCCAGTAAACCTTTGCGTGGGAGTAATCCTGAGTGAGCTCAACGTGAGTCACCGAGACGTTTTGAAGGCGCGGATCCGAGAACTCCCTTCTTAGGGCAGTGTTAATCATATCCCGGACACGCTCTTCGTATTTTATCTTTGAAAATTTATTACCACGTCCGGCCACAGGAAATCCTTAGAAGGTTGCTTCTGCGAGTGTGCGTTTTTTCTCTTCCATAATATAAGCTTCGATCAAATCTTCAGCTTTAATATCGTTGAAGCCTTCAAGCGCCATACCGCACTCGTAACCATTCTTCACTTCTTTCACTTCATCTTTGAAGCGCTTGAGTGTTGTAAGTTTACCGTCGTACATAATCTTGCCGTCACGAAGAAGGCGGACGTTACATCCACGCTCAATCTTACCGTCAATAACAGATGTACCTGCGATCGTACCGACCTTAGGAATAGAGAAAGTTTCTTTAACTTGCGCGCGACCAATATACTTCTCGATTCTCTCAGGTGTGAGCATTCCTTCAAGGGCAGCTGTCACATCATTGATGAGTTCGTAGATGATCGAGTAAGTTTTGATATCTACGCCCTTCTCTTCAGCAATTCTGCGAGCAGTAGTCACTGGACGCATATTGAATCCGAGAATGAATCCAGAAGAATTCGCAGCAAGGTTTACATCACTATCTGTGATCGCACCTACACCACCAGCGATAACCTCAACTGAAACTTCAGAGTTACCCAAAGACTCAACTGCAGTACGGATGGCCTCAAAAGATCCCTGAACATCTGAGCGAACAATGAGTTTGAGAACTTTCTTCTCAGCTTCAGAGTTATTCTGTGCAGAGGCAAAGAAATCTTCAAGGCTCACCTTGGCCACTTCTACTGAAGCACCGGCAAGAGCTTTTCTATCATTGATTCGGTTTTCAACAATCTTAGTGGCTTCTCTTTCATTTTTAACTACGTTCAAGATATCCCCAGGAGATGGAACTGATTCCAAACCAAGAATTTGAACTGGCGTAGAAGGACCAGCAGTATTGAGCATTTTGCCAGCGTAATCCATCAAAGAGCGCGCGCGACCTGAAGTTTCGCCTACAACAATAGCGTCACCTTTGCTCAAAGTACCTTTCTGGATCAAAATCGTAGTTACTGGACCTCGTCCAACTTCAATTTTTGATTCAATAACAACACCTTCAGCAGGACCTTTTGGATTCTCACGCAGGTCCATAATTTCTGCCTGAAGCTGGATGGCCTCAAGAAGACTATCGATTCCTTCACCTGTTAATGCTGATACGTGAACAAATTGAGTTTCACCACCCCAGTCTTCCGCGAGGAGACCGTGATCAACGAGACCTTGTTTCACTTTATCTGGGTTTGCACCAGGCTTATCAATTTTGTTAACCGCTACGATAACTGGAACACCTGCATTCTTAGTGTATCTGATAGATTCAACTGTCTGAGGCATAACACCATCATCAGCTGCCACAACGAGAACTACGATATCTGTAACGTTAGCTCCACGCTGTCTCATCGCCCCAAAAGCGGCGTGACCAGGAGTATCTAGGAAAGTCAGCATGGTATCTTTCACGGGAACTGAGTATGCACCAATATGCTGAGTGATCCCGCCAGCTTCCCCAGAAGCCACTTTCGCTTTACGAAGGTAGTCCAGGAGTGAAGTTTTACCGTGATCTACGTGACCCATAATAGTGATGATCGGGTTTCTAACCGGGTAAGCGGACTTATCTTCGCCCTCTTTCTTGTTAAGAACTGCATCTTCACTGAAGGCCACATCTTCTACACGGTAGTTATAAAGAGCAGCAATCTGGCTAGCAAGATTCATACCGATGTAATCATCAGTTTTTACTAAGAGATTGATCTCAAGCATCTTATTAACAAACTGTTCAAATTTTACACCCAACTTATGGGCAAGATCCTCAGCAGTAATAACACCGTGAACATCAATAACGCGTTTTGAATCTTTAACTTCAGTAATAAGAGTTCTTTGTGTTGGACCAGAGTAGAGTTTTTTCTTCTTGGCCGGAGTGTAGATGGTTTTACCAACCAATTGAGAGGCAAATTTCATTTCCTCTTCAGCACGAAGCATAGTGATATCTTTCTTACCAGCTCCTACGCCTTTCTTGCCCATGATGGCAGCAAGGTCACCCATGCGTTTCTTATCTTTCTCTTCATCAGTTAAATGCGAATCGTCCGACGGACCACGGGGCTGAAGGCGATTATCGAAAGTTTTCTTTTCTGGATCGTCTTTTTTCTTCTCTTCAGGAGTGAAGATCGGAGTAAAACTGTGACGTTTTTCTTCGTAGTAATCTTTCTTAGGATCTTTGAGCTTAGAAGTGTTGTAACTTGCAGCCGTTGGGGCTTCTTGATTATCCCGGGCAGCTTGTTCGCGGGCAGCTTGAATGGCAGCCTCTTCTTTAGCTTCCGCAGCTTTTTTATCTTCATCTTCTTTTTGAGCTTTCGTCTTACGTTTAACCGTTACGATTCTCAAACCTTGAGGCTGAGCCTCAACTCTCTCTTTATCCAGAACAGGAGCCGAAGGGACTGGTGCTACTGGTTGAGCTTCTTCAACTGGTACTTCCTCTTTGGCAGTTGCGGCCACAGGAGCTGGAGTTTCCTCAGCTACAACTGGTGCATCTTTTTTAATAACCTTTCTCACGACAGCTTTTTTGCTGGGTGAATTAGATTTTTGTGCCGGAGCGTAGGCAGCTATAGCTTTTGCAGCTTCCTCATCTGTAAGGCTCGCCATATGGTTTCTTACATTGAAGCCCATAGTTTTGAGTTTCTCAACGAGGTCGAGTGCACCCACTCCAATTTCACTGGCAAGTTCGTAAACTTTTTTTGCCATTCGTATTCTCCAATTGTCCTAATATAACTTTTACTTCAATTTAAAATTAGCTAACTCTTCTCTTAAGCGTCTTTCTGCTTCAGAGAATTTCGTTACATCATCACCCTTACGAACGTCACTTCTTTCAGATTTTCTGAAACCAGTTTGATTCGGAACTGCAGAAGCAGAGATAATCTCAGCATTCTCATCGAGGTCAGTTTTGATGGTTTCGTCTTCAAGGGCCGTTGCTGCAATATCAATCATCGCCTTAGCATCTGCGACTGACTTGCCAAG
>CAMDDI010000147.1 GCA_945890905.1 Bacteriovorax stolpii | reverse complement strand
TGGCATCAATATCTTTTTCCATGTAACAGTTGATGGCGCAACCGCCTCCAACCAAACCAGAAGTTGCGACGATAGCAATGAATGCTGTGGCGAAACTAATAGTTCCTGGAGCTAAAAATAATCCAAGGGCACAAGTGAAGATCACCAGTGACGACAGACGAGGTTTAGTGAGTGAGAACAGATCAAAAATCATTGAGATTTTTTTATCTGGCATGGCAATGGATGAAACAGTAGTTGTCGTCATATTTTTAGTCTCTTTGCTTAATGCATAAAGCTTACAATAATTGATTAGCTTTTCAAACTTTAAATAGCTGATAAAGCATTAGATAAATGATCACGCCAGTTACTGACACATACATCCAAATGGGGAAGGTGATGCGGGCAATTCTCTTATGTTTCTCAAAATTTCCCCGAAAGGCATGAAAGAAAGTGGTGAGGATCATAGGAACCATCACAGCGGCCAAAATAATATGGGGAACCAGTATCACCAGATACAAAGTTTTGATCCATCCCAGGTCCGGAAACTTGGTGGAGCCATGATGATAGTGATAAGTCAGGTAGCCAGCTAAGAAAATGGCAGAAAAAATCAGTGCACTCACCATGCAAAACTTGTGGCGAACAACATCTTTTTTATTCTTAATAAAATAATAGCCAAAGCTTAAGCAGATCGTAGCGAGGAGATTGAAGATTGCATTAAATGCAGGAAGATTACTCGTTTCCATCTAGCATTTTAGGATCGTATTTTTTCGTCGCTCTAAACAAAATATAGAAAGGGACATAAGTGAGAAGAATAAAGCAACCCAAAATGATCATTGTATAGGGAGGCTGATTTTTAGCATTGGCCGCAGTATCGCAACCTGGGCAAGCCCAAGTCGCGAAACTGAAAACCATTAAAAATAGAACTAAAGAAATTTTCACTAGAGAAGATAAATAAATGTGAACACGAGAATCCAAACTAGATCCACAAAGTGCCAGAAGAGACCAAGGATCTCAAGTCGGTTGTAGTTTCCGTTGTCGTAATCACCACGTTGGGCCATACGATATTCACAGCACAGATAAATCACACCGGTTAAAACGTGAAGTCCGTGGAATCCAGTAACAACATAGAATGTTGAAGCAAAAAGATTATTTCCGTGAGCAAAATTTGAAAGCGTCATCCCTTGATGAACAAGGTGCTGGTACTCGTAGGCCTGAACCCCTAAGAAGATCACTCCACCAATAATGGTAGCAAGTAACCACTTAAGCATGCCGTTTCGGTCTTTATGCTTACAAGCATCAATAGACATAACCATTGATACTGAAGAACAAATCAAAATAAATGTGGCAAAACCTGAAAGATTAATCCCTAGGTAGTCTGCTGGATGAGGCCATTTAAGAGTTGAACGCAAAACAGCGTAAGCAATCAAAAACCCTGAAAAAGACATGGCATCGGTAACAAGAAAGATCCACATGGCAATTTTACCAATAGAAGCTTTCCCAAACTGAGCGTCGTTTCTTTCTTCTTGCGGATGATGGTCATGACCATGAGCAACTGAGTGTGACATATTGAAATTCCTTTTATGAAGTAATAATAAGAGAGATTTTTCACAAATGGAATTGGATATTTTCAACGCCTTGGCGTTATTGCTTCGCATAAAAATATTGGGGGTCTTGTAGGCGCAAAGCTTGCGTTCTAAGATGAGAAGAAACCGGGGGATTTTATGTCGAGCAGTTATGATGAGCAAAGAAAATACATTCACGACCTCGCCAATCATTTCTCTATCATTGATGCTTCGGTGACCCGGGCCCTACAGCTTCTTACTCGCAATCATCCTGAGCTGGCCGATGAGATTGCCCGCATCCGTAAGGCAGATGAGTATGTAAAAAAATCTATTCATACCCTAAAAGCATTTCGGGAGCATGTTCACTCCCAAATCAATCAAACGAAACCAACGGCTTAAACTCCAGACCGAAGTGCTCGGACTCTCACATTAACGAAAACCTATCATCTGACGAAAAGACACTTAGTTAAAAATAGCTAAGGAGCTCTTGCGTGAAATTTTTTATTCTGATGTTTGCTTTCCAAACGGTGGCAGCATTTGCAGAAATTGAAATCACAGTTGTTGATGGACGCTGTCCGGGAAATCTTGTGCCAGATTCAAGTGCGGAGTTTTGTATTCCGGGTCCGCCTGCTCAGGCAATAGTACCACCTCCGGCAACAACAGCTCGTCGACCATTAGGAAGCATGGCCACTCCAGCTCCGAGATCTCCCGCTTCTGCTCCTGAGCAAGCTCCACCTATTGATCAATCACTGGAAGTCGGTGAAGCCGAAAGAGCTGAGAGACCAACAGGTGAGCAAGTTGAACTTATTCGTAATTCAAGAAATACTGCAGCTCCAGTTTCTATAGTTCCTGCTCAAGCGGCACCAGTAGCAGCAGCGGTTGTTGCGCCGGTGGCGGCGGTAGAACCTGCTTCACCTCAGGAAGCACCCCCTGCCATCGATCAAGAACTCACTAATGGAAATGCTCAAAGAGCAGTTGAACAAGGCAATGCTTCTGCAGAAGAAATTGCGACCGCAGCTGCAGATAATGCCAACCGAGCTGCTGCTTTAGCAGAATCAAATCTTCAAGCTGCTCAATCAGCAGTGACTGCCGGGAATGCCACTGAAGCTCAACTTGCTCTCGTGGCAGCGGACAGTATCAGACAAATTGAACTAAATAATGCTGCCATTGCAGCAGTTGAAGCTGGAACCGCGACTCCCGATCAAATAGCACGCGCAAATGCAGTTGCAGCCGAAGCCTCTGATGAAGGTGGCCCAGATGAAGGTGCAGTTGTTGAACCACCTGCTCAAACTCCACCTCTTCCTGAAAGAGCAGTGGCCGCTGATAACTCAACTGAACAAACTGAAAGAACTGGCGTCCGTGATTACAAACCTGAATCATGTGTATGGGCCGAAGATATGCCACGCAGACTAGTCCATTCTCCAGGATGTAGCCGATCGTCCCGCTCACAATCATGTGTGGGTTATGTGATTTGCGAACAGAAATCAAGCTCAGCTAAATTTATTCGCATGTCTTCTTGCCGAGCGGATCTTTGTGGAGAAGGGGACGCTGTTGACTGTACTAAAGATCAGTCGACTTTCTCGACTCAACCTCAAGATGAGACTAAGCAGTTCATGAGTAAACGAGTGCGTGACCTTATTCAAACTCCTTCTCAAGCGACTGAACAATGAGAAAAATACTATTTGTCATAACTTTGAGTCTTCTCTCACAATTTTCAATCGCTGGAATAGATCCTTTGGTTCTTATCAAAGGAAAAATCGGTAATGAGATTGGGGACAAAGACGTGAAAATCAAAGATTCTATGGGGCAGACTTACCGTTTAAAGAAAACAGCCTTCCCGAAAAATTTCAAATTCCAAGAAGGTCAGCCCTTCACCGTAGAAGTTCATGAAAAAGAACTAAAAAATCTTAAGGTCTTAAAGAAATAGTTTAGCCATTCCGATAAGTTAAGCATGCAATATGTATGCTTAACTCTATCGCTGCTCCTTTTTTCATTCCAGATTTTTTCTGCAGTTGAAACTCATACTCTTGATAAGAAAATAAAAGTTACAGTCAGCGTTCCAGAAGGTTGGGAGAGTGCGGAAAATCTTTTCGGTATTCCTCTCACTGTTCTTGGTCCATGGGCCAACGAATCTCGTCCGGTGATGACTTTTCTTTTTACTCACTTAACTACAAAGAAATTTTCTGAAGATGAATTTCAAAAACTCTTCAAAGATTTTCAAACTGATAAAGACGAGTGGGTGAAATCTCATAAAGGCGAACTGTTAAAATATGAGCCCACTACCAAAGTGGAGTTGCGCCCAGATCTCACAGGGCATTTTATCGGTGCCGAATTTAAAATGAACAACATCGTTTTCATCGAGAGAAGTTATTATCTCTACTGCAAAGATCAAGTCTACAATTTGAAGTATTCAATTCGCGATGAGCATCGCCCTTATCTTCCCACTCTGCAAAAGATGGTAGGAGAATTTAAGTGCGAATAATTCTCTCTCTTATTTTACTGCTGCAATCAATCCCAGTCTGGTCGCGAGATGACCTGACTTTGAATGCTAGGATCACTCAATTTGAAGAACTGCAACGAACTGTTCTTGAAAGATGTGTGAATAATCCAACTTCCGCTGAATTTAGTATCGTTGTGGATGGTCAGACTCTTAATTGCCGTGATCTTTTAAATGTCGTTCACCGATTGAAAGCTGAGATTGACCGCGATGTGACAGCTCTTGAAGCGAGTTGTGCTCAACCCACGGTAGATTCAAATGTTAGTCAAGTCACTCAAGCTTCTTTGCGTGCGGCCCGTGAAGCGGGATCGTGTCCAGTACAATCACGTGACTCGCAATGTATGGGACAAGTGGGGTGTGCTGCTTTGAGTGTTGCAGTTCCCATTATGGGTGTTCTCGCAGGGGCCTTAGGGCCAAGTGTTCGGCAGTGCTCTCAAGTTGGTACTGCATGCATGCAAAATTTTTTTCGGGGAATTATTGATTCAATCTGGAGTACTCTCACGGCGATTTGGGACTTAGGTCGCATGGGTGTTACTAGCGCTCGTCAAGCTTTAGGGCTTGTGAGTAGAAGTGAGAGAGCTACTTCTGAGCGCGCCATGGCCGCTCAACAAGTTCATCCAAGTATCCTTGATCAATTTAGACGTGATCCGGTAGGAAGTCTTCGCCGTTTTGCTTCCAATGTTTTCCAGGGACTCAAAACTGCTGCCATGAATAGTTATGGTTGTGAACAGTGGTCAGGGCGCGCTTTTGATAGTCAGTGTATTCGTCCTATGACCAACTGGGACTGTGCTAGTTGCCAACAAAAAATTACCGTCTTCTGCGGAATCGGTGGCATTGCTGCTGGAGAAATCGTTACAGGATTTTTAACTGGTGGTATGGCCGCGGGTGCAGCATTCATTGCCCGAGGAGTGGCCACAACTGCTAAAGCGGTTGCCCGCGGTGCCAGAGTTTCTAGGGCCGCTGCTGCTTCTATGAGGGCCGCTCAATCTACATTGAGAACTATTCCTCGAAGCGCGGAAGGTCTGGCTGAAGCTTCACGCTTGGCCACTCGTGCCGCTGCAACTGGTGGAAGAGTTTTATCGGCGACAGAAAGAAGGGCCGTGAGAGCGTGGAATGCCATTACTGCTCATCCCGTCTCGCGCTCCTTAGATCGAGCATTTACTGCTGCCGGAGCAAGTCCTCTAGCCGCTGTTGCCCGAGGAACACTCAAACCAGTCGCGATCTATTTAGATGCCATTCAGGCCGCAACTGTTCTTGGATTTAGAATGGTGGATAATGGTATTGCTGCTGCTACGGGAAGAAATGTGATTGCTGCTGAAGTTGTTCAGGCCACTGCAGTTGTGGCCCGCGCCTCTGAAACCTCAGCAGAAATTGCCCACGATGTTCACATTGCTTCGGAAGCTCCGTCATTAACTGTGCAAAGCTCAGTTGCCACCAATGCTCCCGCGCAACCTCAACCAACTCTAGTTCAAAGAGTTGAATCGGCCGCTGAACTTGGCGTAGATCTCGCTCGGAGAGTTACTGATACAGGAGTTGAAGCTACACGAAATGCCCTCAGGGCTGCTGGGACTGAGCGCACAGTAGTCATGCGCATGGAAAACGGAAATGAATTTTATCACGTGACTCTGGCCGATGGCAGAGTCGTGCATCGTTATGATGAGATGGTACAAGTTCAAGGCCGCACAGAGAGAATTACTGTGGATGTTCCCATGGATGCTAAAACTCTGGCCATTGATTCAAACTTTGGTACGGGTAAAGCTGTTCTTCAGGCCGCGGTCAACAGTGCTCAAGGCTCAGGTAGTGTAGTGTTTGTAGATGTAAACCACTTGGGACTTGTGAACTATTTTGCTGCTCTTGGAACCCAAGGCGGAGATGAATACCTAGAAGCTGTCGCAGCCATTATGAGAAGCCAATTGCGTGAAGGGGATATGGTTTTTAAAAATGGTGGGGATGAATTAGTTTTAGTTCTCGCCAACAATAATAATCCAGAATCTGTTCGCGAGATCTCTCAACGAATCACCAATGCTGTTGACCGAGATCCTGGAATCCGCAGTCTCTTCCGACGTGAAGTCACTCGCTCGGTGGAGAGCTACCGTGAACTCAATCGTGCTTCAAGCCTCGCAGATATTTCAGCTGCTCAAAGAAGCCGGCTAAGTGCGGATGAACTTGCCTTTGCTAATATTAATTTCCCTGCTTTCAAGCAAGTGAAGCTAGCTGAATTGCAAACTGCCTTTACTGAACAAGCAAGAGTTCGAGGGTCAATTTCTATTGGAAGCACACTCGTGGGCCCGGGGGATAATGTATCCATGGCCCTTCATCGTGCGGAAGCACAGGCTGGTGTGGTAAAAGCTCGTTACAAAGCCGCTCAGGGATTGGATGTTTCAAAATATAGAATTGATGCTTTTAATTTAGATAATCTACCAAGCCGCAGAAGTCCGCCGATCGCACTTCCTCCAGCGACCAGATAACTCTTTTGAATTAGCTCTTTCGCCTCAATAATTTGTTATTTGATGTAACAAGAGAAACGAATTCCTTCTGACAGATTACTTGAACGATAGAACTCACCTCGAATATATTTCTCACCTTGAATGATGCTTTTGGTTCCAGTTTTTAAATCAGTAATTGCTGCAGTAACAAGATTAGTATCAAATGTATTATTAACTTGGGCATCAACAATAATTTCATATTGAGATTCACTATGGCTCAATTCTAGAGTGGTAGAGAGTTGACCTTCTACATCTCCACGAACTAAATTTTGGGATTTCGTTTCTGCTCCCTGACTTTGAGAATCTTTAATAGAAGCAACCTTGCATAACAACAAAGAATCAGCAAAAGATGCTTGAGCGGCCAACATAACTACAAGAGAGATAATCATTTTCATTGAAGCTGCCTTTGAAATAATTTTCTTAATTATGGCCTAACTTATTCATTTTCAAGGTGCGAGACTGTAAAGATTACAGAGCGAAATCAGAGCGTCTTTTTTTTAGACACTTCTGTATATGTGGGCAAAAAAAAGGGCCCCCGAAGGAGCCCTTTTCTTGTTTTTGATTACTTAACTTTCCAGTAATACTCAATCACGAGACGCTTTTCGAAAGCGAACGGGATATCTTCAGCAAGTGGTTTTGCAACCATCTTCGCTTTCTCTTTCTCACCAGTAGCTTCTTTCGTTAAGAAAGCAGGAACTGCTGAAATACGAGGGCGAACTTTTGCTTGAAGGTAGTTACCAGATTTAGCACCACCGTCAGAAATTTCAATCACATCGTTTGCCTTAACTTGGTAGCCAGGAACGTTAACAGTCTTACCGTTAACTTTGATGTGTTTGTGAGTAACCATTTGACGAGCACCAGGAATTGATGGGGCCCAGTTCAAACGGAAAACAACGTTATCCAAACGAGATTCAAGAGTCACAATCATGGTATCAACCCATGAAGCTGTCTTAATTTTCTTAGATTTTTTAACGTAGTTACGAAGTTGAGATTCGCGAAGTCCATAGTTGAACATCACTTTCTGCTTCTCAATCAATCGGACTGTATAATCCGAAAGTTTTTTACGGGCCATACCGTGTTGGCCTGGGCCATACGGTTTTCTTTCCAATGCGCCTGCTTTACCAAGGCCTGGAAGCTCAACACCTAAGCGGCGCTGAATTTTGAAACGCGAACGTCCCATGTCGATTTTTGCCATAAGTACTCCTTTAAGCAATAGCAGGAAACAATAATATTATTGTCTAAACGCGGAGCCTGCTTCCTCACATGTTGAGAGAGGGCATCATAGGTGAAGAGGGGTGGGTCTGACAAGGTTTAAAGAGCTTAAGGCATTTGTCGTAATGCGGCATGGGTATTATCCACCAGGTCATTTAATAGCTTTTGGATAACTTCGGCTTTTGCGATAATTGAAAAGGATAATTTACGGAGATCCTATGAAAACTGTCACGATTGTTTTTCTATTACTCGCCACTGTTGTGGGTGTGTACATTGTCAGTGGGAATAAGACCACGACGACGCAAATCCAGGATGAAGTAGGCAGTTCAATGGCCGCTCCAGAACACGGCTCTCAGCACCCGCTCTAAGACTTAAATTGTTCGCAGACAACTGAGGATTTTTTAAACGTCTATATTTGATATGGTGTTTCAGTTTTAAAATCCAGCATGCTCATACTAAATCTAGAGGTTTTGGAGCTGAAGTTTTTGTATCAATATTGATTGATTTGAAATCTGTTCTTCAAAGTGATCTAAAATGTCTTTCAGGGTTCAATAAGGAAATGTGCTTTCTCTAAAATCAAATCAAAACAATGGCTTAAATCATCCCCATTTGTCTGCGAACAATTTAACCCTTAAGGCGAGGGATAAGATTGGCCATTTCTATCGCCGCTAGACCACTGTCCCAGCCTTTGTTTCCAGCTTTGGTTCCAGCTCTCTCAATGGCCTGCTCAATGGTTTCGGTGGTCACCACACCAAAAATTACCGGCACTCCAGTTTTTAAACCAGCGTGAGCAATTCCTTTAGCAGTTTCTGAACAAACATAATCGTAATGAGTTGTGGCGCCGCGGATAACAGCTCCCAAACAAATCACAGCATCGTATTTTTTTGATTCAGCAAGTGTGAGTGCTG
>CAMDDI010000146.1 GCA_945890905.1 Bacteriovorax stolpii | reverse complement strand
AATTTACCGTAAACTTCTTCCTTATCTTCCGCGGAATGCTCTGATCTTGGCCCCTAATGCTCCCTTCCCTCTTCCGGTGGTGAAAGATGATAGGATGGAATACGGTTACACTTGGTACTTTTTTGATCGATTTACTAAGGAATACTATATCCCTATGGATATTGCCATAGGGGCCTTAGAGCAGATCTTGAAGCAAGAAAATCCCCTCTCACTTCCTTTAACTATTATTGGATTTTCTCAAGGCGGCTACCTTGCTCCCGTTCTGGCCAAATCACTTCCTCAAGTTAAAAAAGTCATCGGTATTGGTTGTGAATTTAAGCCTCAATTGCTGGGAGAAAACTTTCATCTCCCACTCATCGCTATTCACGGAGAGGATGATGAGATTATTCTTCCCTCAGAAGCCAAAGCTCATTTGAAAAATCTTGATTTTGAATGGCATCTTCTGAGCAATACAGGGCACGAGATCAATGCTTTGGTAGGTGAAAAGATTAGATCAATTTTGGAGTAATGAGATGGAAAAAGAAGTTTATCGCGGAAATATTATTAGAGTGACCGAGGAATCCATTGGAGGAATTGTTTGGGAGAGGGCCTATCTTCCGGACGGAGTCATTGTTTTTCCTATAACTGCGGAAGGAAAAATCATTCTTATTAAAGAGAAGCGTCCTCATGAAACTCCTTCCTGGAGGATCAAACCGGTATCTGGAATTTTAGAACTCGATAAAGGCTCACCTGCTGAAAATGCTCAACGAGAAATGCAGGAAGAAATTGGACTTGCCGCCGAGCATTTAGAAGAACTCATGACCCTCAAAGGCAGTGGCACCATCAATAGTCAGCAGCACTTTTTCATCGCCCGAGGGCTTTCAAAAAATAAACTTCCTAATCCTGACGGAGAAGACACCATTATAGAGACCCTGGAATTTGACCCTGACGAGCTCAAAGAGATGCTTTATACAGACAAATTGAAGTGGTCGGCTTCCACTTTGGGCATTTTTCGCCTGCTGGAGAAGCTGCGCTGAGTCATCAAAATCATGGGCAACACCTAAAACATTACATTATAAGATAAAACATTTGTTGGATAAGCCGAACAGTTGTATAATTATTCATAGGAAGGGCAAACCACTATGTACGTATGCATTTGCAAAGGTATTACCGAGAAACAGATTCAAGAAGCAGTGACTTCTCGTAATTCCAATAATCCCAAAGAAATCCTAAAGGCACTTGGTGTTGGCTCTGACTGCGGCACTTGTGTTGAAGATGCTGTTAAATCTCTTCTCGATGCCCACGCTCATGCTCCCTTCGAGATGAAAGACACTTCAAACAATACTTAGGTCTGTTGAACTTACTGGCGACTCCTTATCCACTCTTCTATAATGACGGCAATTACAAAAACTTCATGGAGATTTTATGAAAGGTTCAGCAGTTATTATCGATGCACTTAATTCAGTTCTTACTAAAGAGCTCACAGCTATCAACCAATATTTTCTTCACTCTCGGATGCTTCAAAATTGGGGCCTAGAAAAAATAGGTAAGCTTGAATACGCGGCTTCCATTGATGAAATGAAGCACGCTGATATGGTGATCAAAAGAATTCTCTTTTTAGAAGGTCTACCAAACGTCCAAAAGATTAATAAGATTCGCGTGGGTCAAGATATCGGTGAAGTAATTGCTGCAGACTTAGAAGTGGAATATGAAGCTGTTCCTCATCTCAAAAAATGCATTCAACAAGCTGAAGCCGATCACGACTATGCGACTCGCGATTTGTTCTTATCAATTTTGAAATCAGAAGAGCATCACATTGACTGGCTTGAAACTCAAAGAGATCTCTTGAAAGCAGTAGGAGTTCAAAACTACATGCAATCTCAGATGGAACCTGATCAGGGTGCTGAATAATTATTTAAGAAAATGAGCGAACTGAGTGTTCTTAGCAATGTCTTCCCCAGGTCCGTCTCTGAGGACACTCACTTCACTACAATGCCTTTGGGGATTATTTTGATAATCCACCACTCCTCGAACTAAAGTCCCTACTAACTCACCATTTTTTGCATTAAAAACTGCCGAGCCTGAATTGATCTGGAATGCATCCACATTGGCCTTAAACTCTGTGGCACTCATACTTTTGATCACGGCCTGATCAGCAACTTTTTGCGGCAGTCCCGAGGGGTGACCGATCATCACAAGTGGAGTTCCGATTTCAAAACTTGTAGCAAGCTTGACTGGTCTTGCTCCAGCAACTGGTCGGTCAAGTTGAATCAAGGCAAAATCAGAAGTTCTGTTTAAGGCCCGGGCCAGAATGGCCTTGCAGCGGTAAACATCTTGAGCATTCACTGTCACATGAGCTTGATTTACATCCTCGACTTTATAATTAAAAACCCAATCGTAACGAGAGCAGCGATCCTTTGATTCAAAACAGTGTCCTGCAGTTGCAATGATATCCGGGGCCACTAAATAACCAGAACAAGTGGCCACAAAAGGCTGATGAAAAAAGCGCTGGTCCGGACAGAGTCTGTAGAAAGTTCCTAAATCTGGACCTAGAAGTTCAGCACTTCTGCCGCGTATTTTTATATTATCCCGGTCAACAAGAGCAGCGGTAGATTGAGCGAGAGATTGGAAAAATGAAGATGAGGCGAAAGTATCAATGCGGTTATCTTCCCCATAAATGGCGCGCCCATGGGCAAATGTGCTTGAAATGACCAGAACGAATAAAAACAATGATGAATACCTTTTCATAAGATCTGGGTGTATCCCAAAGGCCCATGAAACGTAAAATAGAAGTGCAATAATTACCGAAAGCTTGTCCTGTCTGGGCTTTCTTGATATCAAGCCTTTATGCAAAAATACCTCCATTCCCTATTTGTCAGCTTGATAAGCCTTTGGCTTGGATGGACTATTCTGGTGGATTTTTTTGTGGCCCCGACAATTTTTAGAGTTATTGAAGATTTTTTTAATGCCGGCGAATTAGGTATGGCCCTTTTCTCAAAGCTCAATAACCTCGAGCTCATTCTCTCTAGTATTCTTATGTTTATTACGGTGATGATCTACCGACGGTCTGGAAATAAAGTTATTTTGATTTTGGTGAGCTTGGTGACTTTGCTCATTATCTTGTATTTTTCATACCTCACCCCCAAAATTATTTACCTCACTGAGCTTTGGAAAAAAGCGGATGGTATGGGTGTGATTGGAATTGAAGATATATCTGATATTCAATTGGAGCACCAATTTTATCACAAGCTCTACATTGCCCTTGATACTCTCAAACTTATTATCCTCGCTACCCTTCTGGGTTACTCTGTTGTTAAAAAAGAAAAGCTTGGATGAGAAAACTTCCAGAAATACCCTACGGATCATTATTTTTTGCACCCATGGAGGGCATCACTGATGAGGTCTTTCGTAAGACAATTCTCAAGCTATTTCCTGAATGGGATTATTTGGCCTGCGATTTTTTAAGAGTGCCATCTGCCGGCAGATATCCCACTAAACATTTCATCCGTCACTTTGGCCGAGAGCTCTTTGAGATCCCTTGGGTTAAAGAAAAAACTCTGTATCAAATTTTAACTTCTCATCGCTCTTTTACTGTGGAAATGGTTCAGGAGCTTGAATACCTTCAGGTGCCTTGGCTAGATTTGAATTTAGGATGCCCCTCTCCAACAGTTTGCAAGAACGGTGGCGGCTCTTTTCTTCTCACGGATATGAAAACTCTCGCTCCCCTAATACGTTCAGTTCGCCAAAATTTCCAGGGTCGTTTTAGTTGTAAAATCCGGGTGGGTTATAACGATACAAAAAATTTTGATGATTCCATTCGCATGCTCAATGATGAAGGTGTGGACATGATTACTGTCCATGGTCGCACCCGTGAGCAAATGTATAAAGAGCCCGCCAATTGGAGCTATATCACAAGGGCCGTCCAACTTTCAAAAGTTCCAGTCATTGGAAATGGAGATGTGTGGGAAACGCGGGATATTGAACGCATGTTCAAAGAAACTGGATGCCATGGAGTTATGGTGGCCAGAGGTGCCTTGAAATCACCTTGGATGGCCAATAATTATAAGCGTCGCTATTTTGATGAAACGGATGCAGAACGCATTCAAAAGATTAAAAGCTTCTTCTTAGAATACCGCACCCTACTTGAGTCAGAAAATCTCTCACTGCGTGGAATTTTAAAACAAAGCAAATCTGTGTCCCGCTTCATGCTTGATGGAATGCAGGACGGAGAAATACTGCGCCGGAAACTTATTCTTACTCAGGCAGTCCCAGAATTTTTTGAAATTGTAGATAGTCTTTAAAAATGCTTCATCGAAAATTCAACACGCTGACTAGAAAGAAGATCTTTCGGAGCATCTTTGCGTATTTTTTCTAAACGGGGAACAAGACCGGCCAAATTCGCAATTTGAATGGCAAGTCCTGGACGTGCATTGAGTTCTAACAAAATAGGGCCCTGATCAGGAGTTAATACAATATCTGCACCTAGATATCCAAGTCCTACCATATCGTAGCAGCGGGCCGCTAGTTCCAAGATCTCTGTCCAAAAGGGAAGTTTTAATCCCAAAATCTGATGACCAGTATCAGGATGGGTTTCTATCACTTGGTTTCTAATCACTGCATTATTCACCCATCCATTGGAGAGATTAAGACCTGCACCTATGGCACCTTGATGAAGATTGGCCCTACCATCAGAAGATTTAGTAGGAAGACGTACCATGCTCATCACGGGATACCCTTCGAAAACAATAACCCTAATATCGGGAATGCCTCCAAAAGAGTAATTATCAAAGATGGGATGTTTATCTATCTTTGCCTGGATAATGGCAGTATCTGATTGTCCCGAAAGAGAATATAAACCTGAAAGAATTCCAGAAATGTGATGCTTAACTTCTTCAATATCCATGAGCTTATCATTCGAGCGTCTGAAGAGAATGCGTTCAGGTTTTCCCTCCACATATTCACGCACAATTTCTTTGATAACAATAATTCCATTTCCTTGTGAACCATTGGCAGGCTTAATCACAAAAGAGTCGTAATCATTAATTTTAAGATGAAGATTTTTGAGAGAGCCGTAGTTTTCTATCACTAGATAATTTTCCGGCATGGCTATTCCCCAAGCCGCAGCTCTCTTCGCAGTTAGAACTTTATCATCCACAAGGGGGTAATACTCGCGCTTATTATGACGAAGGATATAGCGTCCGACCCTATTATTGATGCCTAAGATGCCCAGTTCTTCGAGCTCTTTAAAGATCATTTACTCTCGCCTGCTAATTTCTTTTTTTGACGAACTAAATCCCTGAACCGGATAAATTCGGAGAGACGATACCCTTTGTATTTACCAATCAAAATCAATAGACCCACGATGGTAAAAAGAAGCTCAGGGTTAGTGAACATGAACATTTCAAGCTCAGGAATGGAGTAGAGAGAGAATCCAAGGATGGCGATAACTAAAGTTCCCACCAATGTTTTAAGTGTATTTAAAAGACCTTCTTCCGTGAGCATAATTGAGAGCCGCTCTATATTAGTTGTCACAATAACAATGGGGAAGAATGCCAGATGCTTCTGAGAAATTGAAGTGAGATCAGCTGCAGTAAGGGAATACACAATCATGAGCATAATCACAAAGGTCAGAATAATGGACATCCTGGGAACAGCTAAAAGATAGAATTTATCCAGAACATAGCGCTGACCAATTCCAATGAGAACCACCACCATAAAGAAGAGTAATCCAAATCCAAAAGAAGTTTCTTTAAAGAAGAGAGTCAGAAGGATTGGAGTAAACATTCCGAATGTGGGAATCCCAATTATATTCCGTGCCAGACAAAGAACCAGAGTCCCTACTGGAATCAAGAGAATCGTCGTGAACATGGTTTGAAGTGGGAGGGGCAAGCGGTAGAGACTGAAACGAGAAAAAATCGAATCCGTTTTAAGTACAGCTTTTTTAAATTCAGCTTTATTGTAGCGGTTAATTCGTGCGCGTTCTGCTTGGATAGAATAAGAAACAGCTTTTTTAGAAATGATCTTTTCCACTTCTTCATAATTTCTGTGAACCACCATAAAATTATCTGGGCGTTCAGCAAAGTAACCGCGATTGGTATCAATGGGTACCCATCTATTACTTAAAAACACTTCGTTGGCAAAGGTGAACCGCAATTTTGTTTTCTCTTTCTGCTGCTTGCTATCCGGCATTCTGACCATAACCACAATACGAGATGGAACACCTTTTCTGCGGGCCATGATGTTAAAGAGCTTCGCCTTAATAAGAGGAGAGCCTTTTCCCGAATTTAAAGTTTCATGAATGGTTTTGATGGCAGTATTGCGCTGAATTTCTTCTTCAACGTAATAATAGATTTTGCGTACCAAAGATGTTTTATCTTCAGTTCCTTCAAGAATCGCACCTTCCAAGAGTTCAATGGCCGCCACATCTTCAGGCAAAAGCTTGGGAACTTCAAGATAGACTTCAAGACCCTTTGGATAAGATTCCGTAAAATCTTTCGGGATGTTTTTATACATTAAAGGTTTAAGATCAATGCGGGCCGAGAAACTAACGCGTCTTTTGATAAATTCTTTAGAAGACCAAGTAGCAAGCTTGCTGTCTGAATTGGCATCCATGAAGACTAGGAAATCTTTTGAGCGGACTTTCTCATCAGAAACTTTGATGCCTGGACCCGACTTAGGAATAGGAAAAGAGAAGGCCGTAAGGTCCCCTTTTGGCTTCATACTCATGTGAACATTCCACACATCATCAACCATCTGCGGAATTAAAGAGAGGTCTAACACCTGAGACTTGTAAACCAACATGCCAAGTGGCGTGAGAATAAGAAGTGCCGTAATAAAAATTATTAGTTTTCTCATGAGTTAATCACCCAAGACGTGGGAGCGGGCCACATCCACAATAAATCGGCCCAGCAAAAGATTTCTACCTACAAGGAATTTGTAATCCATGTTCGTGCGATCGTTGAGATTGATCAAAACTTCACGCTCAATAGTTCCCATCTTAATTTTTTCTTTGATGACATATCGTTTTGAAACAAAGCCAGCAGTGTTGGATACTTTTTGAGTGGCATCCACTTTACGTACAACTTCCACAACCTTGCCTTCCATATCCACAGTTTGAAACTTAACGAAGAGTTCTCCGCGTTGTTCGACTTCTTCAATATTCACGGCATGAAGTGAAGTGGTCTTTGCACCCGAATCGATACGGGCCTTGAGTTTTATTTTGAGATCCGGCATTTCAACCCACTCTACACGGCCTATCAAAACTTTTTCTTTGAGAAGTTGTGCGTGAGCAACAGATCCAGACAGGATGAATTGAGTACCGAGAAAAAGACAAAAAATGAATGCCTTCAATCTATAAAACCTTTGGAGAAGTGGAGGCGTCATCATAGACAAATTACCCTCCTCCGGCAATAGGTGAAGTGGCCCTAACCCATGAATTTTAATGATAATTCACGACTCTTCTCTAAACTTTCTGAAGGGTTACGCCGATAGGGAAATAAGACTTTCTAAGGAGTATTTATGACATGGAATTTCCAAAACGTATTTAACACTGCTTTTTGCTGGGTATTTTGCTGCTTTTTAGCAGTTCATTTTGCCCATATGAAGACTCCTTCTCAAAACCGCGAGATCGCAAACTTTAAACCAGTTGCTAGTCCTGTTTACGACTCGAGCTTTAAGCTCTAAGTTTTTATTCATTTTAATTTGATCTAAGGCCAGGTGAAAACCTGGCTTTTTTTATCCTAAAATTTTCTTGATCCAACCAAGCTTCCCTTTGAACGGCGGATACCTCAGCGGTATATCAAACAAAGTCGTATTCTGAACTACGGATTTAAAATGGGAGAAAGTTTCAAAGCTTTTCAATCCGTGATAACTCCCCATACCACTATCCCCCACACCACCAAAGGGAAGGTCTGGATTGGCCAAGTGAACAACTGTATCATTCACGCACCCACCGCCAAAAGATACTTTTTTTAGGATGTCATCAATAGTGTGGGAAGTTTCAGAAAACAAATAGAAGGCAAGTGGCTTTGGGCGCTGATTAATTTTTTCAATGGCCTCTTCGAGATTTTGGTAAATTAAAATAGGAAGGATTGGCCCAAAAATTTCTTCTTCCATCACCTTATCTTCCCAGTTTACGTCTTGAAGTGCTGTAGGAGCAAGAAAGTTTGGAGCTATGCTTGTACCTCCCATAACGATATTGGAACCTGGTAGAAGAGAGGTGAGACGGTTTAAATGGCGTTCATTAATAATGCGTCCATAGTCTTCAGAAATTTCTGGCTGAGCACCATAGAAAAGTTGAACGTAATACTTAAGTCTTGTGACAAATTCATCACGCATTTTTTCAGGAACGAGAACGTAATCGGGCGCTACACAAGTTTGCCCCGCATTCATAAATTTCCCCCATGCACATCTTTTGGCGGCCAGATCAATGTTGGCACTCTCTTCAATTAAAAAAGGGCTTTTCCCACCAAGCTCTAATGTAACAGGTGTCAGATGTTCAGCTGCAGCTTTCATCACAATTTTCCCAACTTGAGTAGATCCCGTAAAAAAGATGTGATCAAACTTGCGGGAAAGCAGGCTTTGAGTAATTTCCACTCCACCTAAAAAAACTTCGGCTTCACTAGCTGTAAAAACCTCATCAATAATAAGTTTAATGGCCTCAGCAGTCTTTACTGCAAACTCAGAAGGCTTAAGACTCACACTATT
>CAMDDI010000145.1 GCA_945890905.1 Bacteriovorax stolpii | reverse complement strand
CCTCAGCTTTATGCCAGATTCGTTGAATTTTATGAGATTGTTTTATGCAAGAACGCTAGAACTCGTAGGCGATCTCTGTCATCACTGAACCAGTGGACTTGTAGTTGGGTTGTTTCCAGCCTAAGAAAGCTAGCAACGCGTGAACTGGCCGATACTGGATTGCGTAGATGGCGGCAGCATAGTCGTGGTCGCCCGAGTACCAGTCTATCACGCCCATCCACTTATCTGTCCAACGGTGCTCAAGGCCCAGCATTATACTTGGTACATTCTGACCATAAACCGAGCGGTTGGCGTAGCTAAGTCCCTGAGTGAAGCGTAAGCTTAAAGCTCGAAGCTCCTGAGAAACTAGAGCATAGTGCCAGTGCGCCAGGGCTTCTCCCACAAGGCTCGGCCCGGCCATCTGACCGATCGCACCCACAAATTTTACTGAGCTTGATTCTTTGAGATTGAAGTTTTTCTTGTAACCAAGGATTAGCGAATCGTTTGAATTTCGAGAGGTGTTTGATAGATTGAGCACACTCGCACCAACTTCCAAAGAATCAGAAACACCATAGGTTGAAAAAACAAAGCCCGAGAGCTGATCACCGAATTTTTTGGACTTGTCACTCTGGAGTTCGAAGGCGATCGCCTTCTTGTCTTTTGGTGTCACGTCGGAGCTCGGAATCCCCACTATGAGAGATTGTCCCTTCGCCATTCCCCCGCTGAGAAAGAAAAGAAAGACAAGAAAGTGCATAATGTTCATGGGGAGACTCTATAAAAGGGCAATCGAATTAGCTACGTTTACTTGAGACCTTTTTATAAAGTTGTTCAAAAAACGATGGCCCGAATTAGCGCTCAACATGAAAAGGTAGATGTGTTCCAAGAATTTCTCTTTGAGAAAAAACTTGTCGGTAATTTTCTCGGATCAAATAATAGAGATCAGAACAGTATGGATTGCGAGCAATGTACATTCCGCAGCACATGAAAGAAAACTTGACTGGTTAAAAATTACTAGTTGATTATCATTCGTTCCCCTGAAGAGAAGTGCCAGTTTGAAGAGTAATCAAGGTTTCGGGATATAGTTTTTCTTAATCTGATAAATGATGAAACAAGATATAAAGGCTGAAGTCCCCAGAGCTCCGCCTAGTCCCTGATTGTAAGGTAGAACATAATAAAAAATCAGACTAAAAATACCACTGGCCCAAACTAGGTCTCGCGAAGAAAGGATATGATCTTCACTCATTCCCAAAAATGAAGAACCAAGAAATATAGCAGAAGGTAAACCTGAATAACTCAATCCCAAAATGTTTAAGAGAAGTGTGAATGTGAGAGTGGAGAGTGCAGAAACTCTGATGGCACCTTGCCCTGAGGTATCGATGAGACGACGGGTTACTTGAGAGCCAAACTGAGAGCACAAAAAAATAATGGCAAAAATCACAAGAGACTCTTAGCTATAAAAAGAGTGAGAGTGCTCATGAACGCTATTAAACCTAGTTTCCCTGCAAAGCCATTAAAATAAGGCTTAAGTAAGACATACGTAATACCTCCAATGACCGAAGCTATTAAAACATGAAGTGGGCCTTCGAGTATTTGTCTTGAGGCCATGCCCGCAAAAGCTCCCGCGTAGATAGCGGAATGGAGTCCCTTTTTCTCATACATTTTAGGAAAGTGAAGAAAGGATCCCACAAGACCCATACTGGCCGCTGCAGAAACTGGAGTCCAGAACAAGTAGGACTGAATTAGGTAGCAACCGAGGCAACCAAAATAGAAAGCAATAATTTTTAAGGGATAGATTCTCACGTGAGTTTTCTTCGTCCAATTTTTTTAAGATAAATAAAAACTTCCACACTTAAAAAAAGAGTGAAGGAGGAATAGTAGCACCAGACGAGAAACACTAAAAGCGTTCCAGCGGCACCATACACTGAAGAGGCGGCCACTCCTTTGAGGTACCAGGCGAGAAGATAGTTTCCGAGAATAAAAAAAACTGATGATAAAGTTGATATCTTTAAAGACTCTCTAAACTTGGGTCTTTTAGTGGGAGTAAAATGATGAACTCCGGTAAAGAGCGCGAGATAGATCACAAAGTTTACAAGGAACACTGATACTTGAGTAATAAAAGACTTATCAATTCCCGGACCGAAAATATATTCGGCAAGGGTTGCAATAGAGAATGAAACAATAAGAAGAACTGCTCCTCCTACAATAGCGAGCATCGCAAAGACCCGTTCAACAATAACCTGCAGTAAAGTCCGCTTTACGGTGGAATTAAAGTAGCCGTAGATCACATCAAAGGCATAACGAAACTGCAAAAAAACCATGGAAGCAGTCGAGAGAAGTATAATCAATCCAATGATCCCAGAAATGGAACCAATATTAACGCCCTTATTCACATTCATGAAGATCAGCTTCATCATCTCACCCACTTGAGGAGAGAAAGTAAGATTGGCTCGATGAATGATTTGCGCTTGGATATTCTCACCTAGGATCGATGCGATACCGAGGATGATGAGTAAAAAAGGAGCTAGACCTAAAGCTGAGTAATAGGAAACCGAGGAAGCGAGAAGGAAGAGATTATCGTCTAAAATTTTATCAGTAAGATTACTTACCCGGGTTGTGAGACTTTTTTTGATCAGTTGCATCTTCTTCTTCCATCTTCAAATAGGTTTCTTTGTAGACTACATAGGCTTCATAGTGATGAGACACTTTACAAATCTCTTCAGGAGTCAGTGCGCGCTCAACCACTGCCGGTCTGCCTTTGATCATACTGCCACTGGGAAATTTCTTACCCGGAGTAATCAGGGATCCTGCTGCCACTAAGCAGTTATCCCCTACTTCAGCTCCATCCAGAATAATGGCCCCCATACCGATAAGACAACCATTTCCTATTTTGCAGCCATGTAAAACTACACTGTGACCCAGAGAAGTATTCTCTCCAATAGTTAGAGAATTAAGTTCAGTTACATGAAGCATGCAGAGGTCTTGGATATTAGTATTCTTCCCGATCTTAATGAAATTGACATCGGCACGGACCACACAGTTATACCAAATATTAACGTGGTCACCCAATTCGGCTCGGCCAATAACCTTACCCCCATCAGCAACAAACGTGCGCTCACCTAGAGAGGGATACCATTGAAGGTAGCGAGAAATTCTCATATTAACCTTTCACAATGGCCAAGACTTCGGAGTCGGCCGGAAAAAAGTGTGGACCCAAAATTTGAATATTTCCCCCATGCTTCATCACCTCTTCAGCAATTTCATTGAGGATATCTACGGAAGCTTCTTTTTTTAAAGCTTTCTTGTGTAGCTCGTATTCACCAGTTTCAAAATTAATTTTTCCCCAGAGTTTTTTCTCTGATGGAATCACGAGATGAAGAATCTTTTCTTGGGGAATGGCCTTAATAATCGATGGAAGATCTGTTAGAACGCGCTTAGATTTCATCATGCGCTTAAGACGCTCTTTAAGCTGAGCCGAATAATAATCCATCACCATGCCACGAAAGTTTTTACATTTCTCAAGAATTTCTACACAGGTTTTCTCATAGAAATCTTCTTCAAGATGACTGATGACACCGAACTCATGATGAAAGTAGCGCATAAAATGAGTTTTCACATCCAAAAGGCCAGTTACGATCACAGGATTTGATTGATACAAAATAATATCCATGATTTTTTGGGCAATATTTTTTATGGCCATGATGGATTTATAAGGGACCATCCCTAGATACTGTGGAGCAAAGACTCGAGAATTTTTCTGATCACCAAAGCCCAAAGGAAGAGCATCAAACTCATACTGCTGAACAATTTCTAAGTGATTAAAATCCCCGCGATAAATTTTAATATCGTAGAGTGAAACGTTGATCAGAATAAATTCTGGATTCACAAAAAGTTCTTCAAGCAGTGGGCGCGTATGAAAGTTAACTGAGATCAAACTATAGGGTTCAATCGGATTTTGGAGCAAAACATAGCCCTGAATGTTTTCAGAAAAAAAGAATCCGTGAGATTTTAAGGGCTGTGTTTTGATAATTTTTTTGCAACTGGCCCGCATCTTTGTAACAAGTTTGCCTAAAACAGAAAATTCTCTGACTTGAAGTTGCACAAGAAGATCATCATAGAATGCATCAAAAGCTGTCAGATCCAGGGAATACCCAAGTGGCACCCAGAAAAAGCTCAAGGAGGGAGATTTAGGTTGAAATAACAATTGGTTGAGATTGACCGGTTTCACGGGCTTTTGACCCTTGTGGCCATGATAAACTTCATACTCTGATTATAGCCGACGCAGACCTTTCATGATAGCGTTTTTGGAACATGAATAGCCAACAAGTAGCCTTCGGAATTGATATCGGTGGAACCAACACTAAGATCGGTCTTTTTGACTGTGAGGGTAAGCTTTTGGCCTATCACCACCTTTCTACCCGCACGTCTGTTAAGCCTGCTGAGTTCATCGAGGAGATTGCTCAAGAATCAAATCGCATACTCAAAGCAGAATGCGCAATTGAGCTTGGTGATAAGAGAGTTATTGGAACTGGTGCTGGTGCTCCTATGGCCAATTATTTTACGGGAAGAATTGAGCACGCTCCCAATTTAGGTTGGAAGGATGTTCCTCTCCAAAAGCTTTTTGAAAAATTCATGAAAGCTCCGGCCGTAATTGAGAACGATGCCAATTTAGCTGCTGTGGGCGAAGCCCGTTGGGGATCTGGAAAAAATCTCAATGATTTTATTCTTATCACTTTGGGTACAGGCGTAGGCGCAGGACTTATTTTAGAAAATAAGCTCTACCGTGGTCACAATGCTCTAGGTGCTGAAGGTGGACACATTCTGATTCCTCATGAAAAGAGACGTCTGTGTTCTTGTGGCGGAATGAATCACTTGGAAAGTTTTCTCTCGGCCAGTGGCATTAAGCAAACTATTCATGAGCTCACTGGTGAAACCTGGACCATCGAGCATTTAGGAAAACTTTTCTACGAGCATGATCTTCGGGCAACAACCATAATTAATACCATCGCTGATGAACTTATTTCTGGTTTGGCCAGTGTGGCGATTCTTTTGGCCCCAGAAGCTTTTATTATTGGTGGCGGAGTTTCAAAACTGGGCCAGCCTTTTAATGATGTCCTTGAGCAAAAGTTCAACCAGCAAGCTCACTTTTCTCTAAAAGGAAAAGTTAAATTCATCACTGCTACTCTCTCTGCAGAAAAAGGTGCCATCTACGGAGGTGCGGCTTTGATTATTGATGAGGTTTCAAAATGATAGAAGTGCCTCTAGAGGATTGGCATCTTGATGTTGAAAACCGGGATGCAAAAAAATTAGATGAGATGGTTTCAGCTGAGGCCAGACGACTTTTCAAAGAACTCTCTAAAGCGGTTACCAAAGAGGAAAAACACGATGCTGTTTTTTCTTACTACCGCCGCTTCTACACTCTGACTCTCACAAAAAGTTACGTGGTCGCAGGAATAAATAAGTCCCCTACTCGCGATATTATTTTAGATTATCCATGGAAAACTTTGAAGCAAGATAGATTCTTTTGTTTAAAAATTTGGGAAAAGATTAATCGGTGAAACTTCCCTATCCACTTATCCTCGCTTCGACTTCAAAATATCGTGGAGCACTTCTGTCCCAGCTGGGCTGGGAATTTCAAGCTCTCGCTCCTGGGGTGGATGAAGATCAAATTAAAAGTCAAAATTTATCTCCTGCTCAAATAGCCCAGACCCTTTCAAAGCTTAAAGCTCAAGCTGTGTTTGATCAAAGACCAGATGCCTGTGTCATTGGTTCTGATCAAGTCTGCCACTTAAACGGAGAAATTTTTGGTAAGCCTCATACTGAGGAGCGGGCAATTGAACAACTCATGAGAATGCAGGGAAAGCGCCACGAACTCCTGACAGCTGTGACCATTTTATGCCCTCTCCACAAGGTGACTTTTCTCAATATTACTTCCCTCACTATGCGCCCGGTAACTGTAAAGACTCTTGAGGAGTATGTACGGGCCGATCTTCCCTTAGATTGCGCTGGAAGTTACAAATTAGAATCACGAGGAATCAAGCTGTTTGAGCAGATTCAAACCTCAGATCACACCGCTATTATAGGACTTCCTCTCATTGAGCTTGGAAACCATCTCGTCAAATGGGGATATCCGATTTAAGCTATTCCATCTGCAGGAGGCATTTTTTGAAGCTGAATATTCTATTTCTGATTCTCATCACATTGAGTTGCTCAACCGCGCTGCCTAAAATAAGAACCGATAAACTCTCTATCGTTCAAGGGATCACTAATTCTAAGGAAGTTGAATTCTCCGTGGTGAGTGAAAAGAGCAGATCATTGCGTTTTGAGATTAGAAGCGCCGAAGGTGAAGTCATTGCTCCCGAAGAAGTCAAAACCGTAGAACGTGATTTCTCTCCCTATGCTATTCATAAAATGGTTTTTGTCCGCAATCCTAAAAAAGACTACAACCTCTACGCTTACGAAGCAGATAAAGTTATTGATCAAAGACTTATGGGAAGAGGCCAGCAGTCTTCTACAAGTCTCAGACTCGCTATTGTGAGTTGCATGGATGATGCCTTTCAAGATAAATTTAAAATCTGGGAAGAGCTCGCCAAGAGAAATCCTGAGTACTTGCTGATGATCGGTGACAACGTTTATGCTGACCGCAGTGGACCTAAAACTTTGATTGTGACTCCAGAAATTCTCTGGAAGCGTTATATGGACGTGCGCCTATCTCTTCCGATTTTCTTCCAAGAAAAGCTCATCCCTATTCATGCTCTTTGGGATGATCATGACTACGGACAAAATAACTCTGGTGAAAAATACGAATATAAAAAGGAGAGCAAAGAAATTTTTGAATCTTTCTTTGCACAAGAATTAAGCGACGACGATTTTGTAAAAGGCTTTGGCGTAGGGGGTCTTCTCTCTTTAGGAGATTTTAACCTCTACTTTTTAGACGCGCGCTATTTTCGGGCCCAGCATCAAGATGGAAGGCATCTGGGTATGGATCAAGAGAATTGGCTTGTGACCCACATCAATGAAGAAAAAACTCCCAGTCTTCTTATCAAAGGCGATCAATTCTTTGGTGGCTACCATCACTTTGATTCCTTCCAAGGAAATCATCCGGAAGACTTTGAGAAGTTCACAGAATCTCTAAAAAAAGCTGATACACCTTTTGTCTTTGTGAGTGGCGACCGTCACATGAGTGAGATTATGCAATTTCCTAGGGGTCTATTTGGGAAGCCTAGTTTTGAAATTACTTCTTCACCGATTCATGGGAAAACCTATCCCGATGCTACTGAGATCAATCCTTGGCGGGTAGTCTCCAACAAGGGAAATGTGAATTTCACCATTATGGATAATCTTGCCAAAGATGATCACTGGTTTATGGAAGTTGAAAACATCGGTGCCAGTGGGGAGAGCTACTATCGCCGAGAACTCGCAGTCTTTATCAAAGATCTTCAAAACAATCTCAATGAGGTGAGAAAGCGCCGTAGTGGCCAGCGCCGCTACCGTAAATCTCGCCGCCATCGCAGAAAATAAAAAGGCACCATGAATAACAAGACCGGACTCTGGGGTGCTGAAACAAAGCACTTTCATCTACTCACACCTGATCACGTTATGGAAGCTGCTGAACTTCGTGGCAAACGCTTAACTGGCAGAGTGATGGCCCTCAATAGTTTAGAGAACAGAGTTTACGATGTTGAGATGGCCGCACCTGAAGATTTTGGGCCAGGATTTGCGAAACAAAATGTTATTTTAAAATTCTATCGTCCAGGCCGCTGGAGTGAAGATCAAATTCGTGAAGAGCATCGTTTTCTAGAAACTCTTATTGAATTTGAAGTTCCAGTGGTGGCCCCCATTGAATTTAATGGGGCAACAGTTCACCTTCATCCTGAAACAAATTTATTTTTTGCTCTCTTTCCCAAAGTTCAAGGCAGACTTAAAGATGAACTACAAAAAGAAGAAATCGAACAAGTCGGCCGCCTCATTGGCCGGATCCATAACGTAGGAAGCATGGGTGACTTCAAGCACCGCTTATCTTTAAATCCTCAAAATTTTATTGAGGCCAGCCGCTCTGAGCTCGCCCGTATTAAACCAGTAGAGCATTTAAGCTTTAATTATTATCTCGCTCTCTTAGATCAGCTCACACCTCTATTGAATCCACTCTTTGCTCACTTGCCTTCCCAGAGACTTCACGGAGATTTTCACCGTGGAAATATCGTATGGACTTCGGCGGGTCCTATGGCAGTTGATTTTGATGACTGTCTCACTGGCCCCATAGAACAAGATTTGTGGCTACTTTTCCCAGGACAAGATTCCTACGCCGTAGAAGACCGAGAACGTTTCTTAGGCACCTATAAAGAAATGACCCGTAAAACACATGTACGACTGGGTCTCACTGAAGCCTTACGAACTATGCGCATGGTTCACTTTAATGCTTGGATCACTAAACGCTGGGATGATCATTCTTTTCAGCGAATTTTCCCTCAATTTCCCACGGCCAACTACTGGGATCAGCAACTCATCGATCTGCGGATTCAGATGGGACTCATTCAAGATTTGGCATCGAATTTGAACTAATATCCAGTAATACGCTTAAAACCGGCCATTCCGAGGCATTTTTTGTCTAAGGTTTTGACAGGTGATTAATTACTGGAGGATCTCATGAAATCTTTACTTCTCGCTGCATTCCTTATGACTAGTGTTGCACAGGCGCAAACTATACGCGAAACGCGTACC
>CAMDDI010000144.1 GCA_945890905.1 Bacteriovorax stolpii | reverse complement strand
CTTTAGGCTTAACAAAAATTTCATATTCATTCTTCGATTTAAAAATATTTTGACTGATAATATCCCAATTCAGTGTCATTAAGACACCCCCGCCTTTGAAAAAACTTTCCGCATAAGTTTGAAACTAACATTTCACACGTGCCAAAACGCACTTATTGTCAGCAACACTTAGCCGTGAGAATTAATCAGGTAACGGAGGATACCACAATGTTTAAACGATTTTTTGTTCTTGCTATGTCTTTTGCTTTAACGACGACTCAATCTTTTGCTGCTTCTCAAAGCGGCATCAAGATGGCCTTTGATGAATTCGCCTATTCAATGGAAGTTGAAGGTGCTGCTCTTAATCCTGCTGCTCGCAAAGTGGCCGTTGAAGTGCTTTCTGCTTCAATTGAAGAACTCAAAAATCAGGGGATGACAAATCAAGAGCTCTTTAATTTCACAGTTTCTCAAGTCAAAGATAAAGCTGTTGCTCAAGACCTTTCTCAGACTTTTGCTTTGATGCAATCAAATCAAATGTCTCGTGAAGAAATTCAAGCGTTCCTTGATACTATGGCAACTAAGGTTTACTCAAAAGGTGCAAGCTGGAACGGAGATAATGGAATGCTTCCAATCTACGGTTTTATGGCCCTTATGATAGTAGTGATAGTTATCAGTGCTATGACTCCTCCACCAAAATGTGCTGATGAAGCCTATGCTCGTGGAAATGTCGATGCATGCGTAGATTCTGGCTACAACGGAAGTTATTATAACATTTAATTGATCAATGGGCCGTTTAAGAAATTGGACGGCCTCCTTAAAAAATCTTTTTAGATAGTCTTAAGTTGGTTTTATATCCAAATGCGCAAAAGATAGGAGGGACAAAGGATTTACATGAAAGTCTTCTCTCTACTTATACTACTCATTTCTCTGCATGCACATGCTCGCAAAATTCTCGATGAATCCGTGAGTGTTAATCCTTATACCTTGCCAGGTGATACTGAAAATACTCAGCTGCCGCTTTCAGGACTAAGACTCCATGAGGCCAATGATTTTTATGGAAAAACTGATAAGCTGACCACAGAAGCCTTGAGTCTAAATGTGATGGGAACTTGGAAAAAATATTTTGCGACTTCTCTGGGATACAAGGGTCGCTTTGTCACACCTGTGCTGAGAACTAAGAATGGTGAAAATCCCCTGCCCAGATCTTTAGGAATTTATGCAGAGTGGGCCGAACTAAAATTCAATCAATCTATCACTCTGTTTCAAAAAAGTTGGATCGGCGTGAAGCTCGATGGTGGTGTTAGTTATAACGATTTTGGAAATCATAGTTTTGCAGATATTTATCAAGATGTGCACGACTCTTTGGGCTCTCACGATGAGAGAGAAAAGTTCGGCAAGCCAGTAGATGATCATTTCATTGCTTCAACTATGGGAGGGACAATTATTTTTCCAGTGGGTGATAACATCAATCTTTTAACTTCATATCAAGTGATGAATTCAAAAATTTTCAGAGAAGATGCCCACGAGGCCACCTTGATTTGGAGTGTATCTAAAGATCTCGCCTTCAGTGCCAAGTATAGTTACATCAAACAAATTCGTAGCGAATTTTATGACCTTAAAGATCACCGCACTCAATACCTCGGCGGGGTAAGATTGTTTAAATTTTGGACACCCTCAATTATGTATGTCTCAGAGTATATTAAGGGAGATAAGTACGGGCAGTGGTACTTAAGTCCGCTCTCTTTGACATATCCTTTTTAGACCCTGTAATTTCTATCATTCCATAGCAGTTTTTCCGGGCCAATGTAAGATAGAGCAATGAAACTAAACCGTTTATTTATTCTCCCTTTTTTATTACCTCTTTTTGGATTCGTTGAAATCCTCAAGACCCGAACAGATTCTTTTGTTCCAAGAGACACCACTAGTCTTAAGTCTTTTGGAATTAAAGTTATAGAAAAGAGATTTCGTCACAAAACTTCTGAGCCTTTGAGCATCGCTAACTATATGACTGATGTTCGTATCACACTTAAGACACAATCAATTTCTCAAATTAATGATTACGGTGTTGTTCAGTTTATTAAAGGCTGCAAGTGGGAATCCATTTGGAATGGGTCCCAGCTTGAAAAACTTATGAGTATTTCCAGAGATCACTTTGGTGAGCCGACAAAATTTATTCATCGCGACTGGGAAGTTGATACTGATAGCTATGATCCTGTTTATCAATCTTATGACGGTGATCGCTTCGCTCTTTGGAGATGGAATCAGGATGCAAGAAGTGATAATCCGGAAACGGCGACTTTTACGCATTTTAAACCTACACCCCATCCTACGGTGTTTTTAACAGATCAACCCGGCACTTCGTATAAGTCAGCGACCTCCACTACTGCGATTCAAACTGCAAAAAATTCAACTCTTCATTTCAAGAGTTGTCTGTTTAAAATGAGTGATCTCCCTGAAACAACTGATCGTCCGGGAAGTAACATTGATATGTCTCGGGCCATTCACTGCTTTGAATGGAAGGATAAATGGGTATTTAATTTTCAAACCCAATCTATGTCTCAGCCCGAGGGTATTGATTCTATTTGCTTTTAATAATACCTGAGTAACTCTCTCTTTACTTAACTACTTTCTCTCACTTTCCGATAAGCCTAGCTATGAATTGGGCTTCATTTAAATATCTATTAGGTATTGTTCTAGGATTTTGTTATCTAGAGTCGACTTGCGCCCAACAAGTTTCGACCTTCAATGGTACTGAACCTGGAATAGTGGTTGCTTCCTCAGAACATCACTCAACACCTGCACAAAACATTTGGAGTGAAGCTATTGCCCGAGCAGGAGCTGCAACCGTAGGACGCATAGGCTATCAGATTGCAAGATCAACCATGCAACGCCAACTTGAACAGGCCCTGGCAGGTCAGGCCCGCTATCTTCCAAATCGCACGCAAAATGCAGCATGGATAAGGGCCCTTATGTGCCAAGTCGATGTGGCCATGGGTGCAAGAAACCAATGCATTCCTGCTGATAATTCTATTGCAGGAAGAGCGCGAGCTGTGGCCGACAGTTTAAAAATTTTAAGTGTGAATGATATCCGCAATGCTCTTAAAATTGTTCACGGTGGACTCATTGATCGCGTGACACCCGCAGTTCTTCGCACAGAAGTTTCTACGCAAATTGGACAACGAGCTGTGAGTTGGCAAAATAGGCTCAAGGCCGTAACCAACGCTTGTATTGATCAAGCTGCCACCACTATCGGCGCTACACTGTGTTTTACCAGAGCAGTTCTTCCTGCTGAAACTTCTCCCCTTCAAACAAATTTAGGAACGGCAGTGGTCCTTGAAACCAGCAGGCTCTCTCTCGATTCTATGTCCTCCAACCCAGCACAATTTAGAGGGTGCCGAGGGGATGAATATCTTCGCTGCATGGGAGTTAGCATAAGAAGTGCTCCAACCGGATGCGAAGCTCCTTCTTTTCCCGCACCTGCCAACCCCAATGTTCAGGCCTGTGCTCTCCGCTCAATTCATAACGGTATTATGCAAGTGGCAGAAGGGCCCATTGAATCTAGCATCCGCCAAATGGCACCAGCTGATCAAATTGGGCGCATAAACGGAATTGCAACTCAGACATTGCGCAACTGTTTACCCGGTAAACAAAGTGAGAGTGCCATTACTGGATGTTTTGATCAAACGGTGATCGCAGCGGGTAGAGAAATAGTTGAAGCAAAAGTTTTAGCCGAACCCGCAGTCAGAGAGCATTTTTCTTCTGCTACTGAAAGGCAGAGGGTAGCAGATCAAGGTGTAGCAGCATTCAATGCATGTGCGGTCAGAGCTCAAGGGGCAGGTCGCCGCACGAATCGGATTTTAAATATAAATAATTGCGAAGCTGCGGTAACAAATCAAGTAGGCCGGCTTGTGATTGAATCTACTTTTGAGAGAACCGATCCCGAAGCTTCAGCTACTGGGCTCTCTGCACTGAGAGGATGCTGGCCCGGTAATGAAGCATCAGCCGCCCGGGCAAACGCATGTATGCGCTCATCTATTGTCTCTTTTGCAGCTGCTTCTGGAAGACGTCAAGTTGAACTCAAAGTTCCGCAGAATTTAAAAATTTCTCAACCCACTTTTATTGATACACAGATTTCTGGTCTTCAAAGTTGTCTGACTCAAAATCTTCCAACTAACATTATGACTGCGCAAAATCTTGACCGCAGTATTGATAGTTGTACTCAGGCCCTAACTCTTAATGTGGCCAAAGGTGTAGGGCGAGCAGAAGTGACTCAAATTCTCAAAGATCAAATGACTCCAGAAGATTTGGAAGCACTTCTTGTGGCCCAAGTAGATGGCGCGTTCCTCACTTGTTTAGGTCAGAATCCTGGGGACGAAGAGCTCACAAGGTGCGAATCAGTTTTAAGACATGATGTGGGTGTGGCCGCTGGAGCAATTCTCCTTCCAAAATCTATTAATGACTACGTCACCAATCAAGGGGGCGCAGCTGCTCTGGGCACTACTGATGAAGCCATCAGTGCATTATCAAATGACTTAGTCGCTCGCAACACAACTTGCCTTGGTGAAAACCGCGCGCGTATTAATGAGGCCCTTAACGAGTGTTTCCGCTCAACCATCAATCAAGCGGTTGGTGAAGTCGCTGTACTCCAGGTGAGAAATGAGCTCAAAGGTATTCTTCCCATTGCTCCTAGTTTAGTGATGGCCGATCAAGAGGCCCGAGCCCGAGAACTTATCACTCAATGTCTGGCACGAGATGTTGCAGCAGATGCAGAACTCTCTGCCACTTTAGAGAAAATCGATCCATGTGGTGAAGAAGTGACTTCGCAAATGAGAAGAGAAGTCATGGGAGAAGTCATTGTTCTCACCAGACAACCCATTGATCTTATTTTTACTCACTATCAAGATTGCTTAAACCGCCGTCGCCGCAATTGTGATGAGGCCATGACTAGAGAAGTACAGGCATTCATGCGTCCCTTCAAAGATATGGTATCCGCTTCATGTCCTCCAGGTGGAACTCCCGATTTAGATATTTTTGAACTCGCAAGTGTGGCCATGATCTCTCTCATCAAAGAGAGTCGCGGACGTTTTGATGAGGCCCGAGCAGAAGTAGCAACTCTGGTTGGCCAGTTTGCTGATGTTGCTTCAGGAGTTGATAGCACTAGTCGAGAGTCTTTAGTGGCAGACAATTCTACAGATCCAATTTTGCAAACTCTTATCCGAGGACTTTTGCGAGAATCCATTCGCGGCATTCCTGCAGATGCTGGAATCTCTGCCGCAGTTCAAGCACAGCTGGTGGATGAAAATTTAATCAGAGAAATTTTTAATTCAGATGTTTTGCGAGAAATAAAAGCCTCTACGGCCAGGCTCGTGGAGAATGAAGCACTTGATCAGAAATCCTTAGAGATTGATGGAAAAGAATTGCAAATGGCCGTGGCCCGAACATTTTTAGGCTCTTCTAGAGTTATGGGAATAATTCTTCAGGGTCAGATTAATAATGAGATCAGCCGTCACGGTCCCCTCGTCCGCTGGATTGCTCCCTTGGCCGCAGGTGTAATGGGCATGGATTTAAATTGGGAAGCGGCCAGACGCAGATCCCCTGCCCAGGAGGCAGAGACATGGGTCTTAGAGAATGTCATTCTTCCTATGGTGGATAAATCTATCACTCCCGAGGAAGCCGCCAATAGACAGCGCCAAGCAGCTGAGATGGTGAAGACAGCTTTGAGACGTCGCTAGACTAGAGAAACTTGATAAACCACTTCTTTCATGTCATGAAGCCTTATGTGGTCACCCTATCTTATCGGTCCTCCTCAAAAAATCCGCTCCCTGAATACCTCCCAAGGTTTAGGTGATCGCCTGCGTTTAGTGGCCTTTGCTGAACGCCAGGCCTTTCATGCTTTTAATGAAGCTGCCCAGAGATTTACTGATGCTCCAGGAGAATTAATTCAAGCTTGGAAATGGGTGGCCTTAGAAGAAGCCAAGCATGAATCTTGGCTTGTGAATCGTCTCAAAGAACTGGGACAAGAAGTCTCAGACTCCCCTGTTAGTCTGAACCTTTATTATTCTCTTCAAAAATGTGAAAGTGCCCGAGATTTTGCCTTGTATGTCTCAGATGCTGAAGAACGCGGTCGTGTTGGTGCCGAAAAATTCGCACTTTCTCTGGCCCAGACCGATCCCATCACTGCAGCTATTTTCAAGCAAATAGCCCTGGAAGAAGTTGGACATATTGCCTTAGTAGAGCGATTTTTTGAAAAAAGTATGTCTCGTGGCAGCCCGTAAGAACCTGATCTTTTTGCACCAGGAAAATGAGCTTTCAAGTCGGAAACAAACTTGTTTTAATAGAATTGAAAAACCAATGAAGGATTATCAATGCTATCAAAACTATTTTTGATCGGTCTCATCGTAGTATCAAGTTGCGGTCAAAGTGCAAAAAAATCAGCTACCCCGCCCTTGGAAGATACCACACCAACAGTCACAGAAATTGATTCCGCTAAAATCCCTAATCTTCTCCCTACAACTTATTATATTCCTCAAGAGAAAAATATTAGCTGTTCCGGTAAGTATGGATCAGGAAGCCACGTTTATACTGCTGATGAGAAGACTGCCATTATCGGTTTGAAAGATGAAGTTATCTCAGTTGTTTGTTCTCGTTTTTATAAATTTCTCTTGATGGAAGGAAGTGCGATTCTCAAGAATGAGCAGTCAATCAATTATGGTGGCATTAAAGAAGACGGCCAAAGACGATTCTATGTTCTTGATCGCTGCATTTTTGGCGAAGGCACTCGGAGAAATCTTTGTCTTCTCCCCTACCATACTCTTGCCGCTGATAATAAGGTTCACAAAATTAATGACATTATTTTTATTCCGAAAGTGCGGGGACTTCGTCTCCCAGATGGTTCAATTCATGAAGGATATTTCATCGTCCGTGATACGGGTGGAGCTTTTACTGGTGTGGGAGCTCAGAGAGTGGATATGTTCACAGGAATAGAATCAGACTCAGACAACGTATTTCTGAAAGCAGGCTTTGACCGCAGAAATCCCATGCCTGCCTTCAAAATTTCAGGCCTAACAGCAGAAATTGTCAGACAGAATCTCAAAGATCGTTTTGGAGAAATGTACTAACTTTTATTTTTTCTCAGACCAAACAAATAGCTCAGAGTATAACGAATTTGGCAGAGTTTAGGCTTTAACATCTCACCCCTTAGGCCAAAATTCAATTTAGTCTGAAAATGGCCAGATTTTGGAGAGGTATTCTGCTAGATTATTTCTATGAAACACTACTACACAGAAATGAGATCTCCCGTTGGAAAACTCAAACTGGTCTCAGATGATAAGTCTCTAGTAGCCGTCCTCTGGGAAAATGAAAGTCCCCGCCGCGTACCTCTTCCGGATCTTGTTAAAAATCCCAAACACGAAATACTTATTGAAGCAGTTAAACAACTTCAAGAGTACTTTGCAGGTGAGCGCAAAGAATTCGATCTCCCTCTCAATCCACTGGGCACTCCCTTTCAGAAAGAAGTCTGGAAAGCTTTAGGGAAAATTCCTTATGGCGTGACGAGAAGTTATGGTGAACTGGCCAAATCTATCGGAAACCCAAATGCTTCGAGGGCAGTTGGTGCCGCCAATGGAAAAAATCCACTCTCCATTATTGTTCCTTGTCACAGAGTGATTGGGTCAAACGGGAAACTCACAGGATTTGCTGGTGGGCTGAATGCAAAAGAAATACTCTTAAAATCTGAGTCTCATTAGTGTCATTTTACCAGCAATTAAAACCCATGATCACTGAACTACTCTTTCTCTCACGAGATGCGGTTCATATGCACATCGGTTTTTTATGTCTGGTTTTCATGCTGTGTTTTTCTAAAAAGCATCTCACTTCTTTTTCCATTATCATTCCTGGGTTAATCCTATCCATTTTGATGGAAATGATGGATTTCAGAGACGACTTCGCTCTAGGAAGAAAACTCAATATCGCCGCTTGTATTCATGATCTAGTGAACACCAACTTCATACCCCTTTGCTTAGTGGTGCTGGCCAAGGTAAAAATGAGTAAAGTTTACCCACGTCCCTAGCTCTAAATTAAAGACCATGTATGATCTTCGCACTATCAATCGGTCAGGATTTAGTATGAAACATGCCTTTATATTGGCCTCTATACTTGTTGTTTTCACGAGCTGTGAGAGGAGTAAGACAGAAATTTGTACCCGCAATGGGGTTAAAGTCTCATGTTCATCAAAAACAGATTTCCCTCAGGTTGACCCCTTCTCACGAGCACCTAAGTTTGTAGATCTTGTGGTTGAATCGGCCATTACCGTGAACTACAGCACTCAAGAGATTCAAATTCTAGAGAATGATGCTGATTCAAAAATTTTCTCCAACAATGATGGCGTAGACACTGAATGTTCCCTTGAACTAAGTGCAGGCAGCATTATTAAATTTGAAGTCCAAGGTTTAGATAAACTCATCCTTAGAGGTAGAGCTGGGACCTATACTTTAAATAAACTCAGTACCCTAACTGACGGCATCAATGGCTCATGGTTACACAAAAAAACTTTTAATGGCTCCGTGATTGAATCCAATTATCTTTTTGTCAAAGATTTCAAGCTTACATTGACTGCAAACTGCAAGAATCTCTAGATAGACCACGCCAATCTGGATAGACTCAGGGGATGTACAAGCTCAGAGTTTATCAGCAAGAAGCCGTTGACAATACAGTCCGATACTTCCAAAAAAAACGCGATCCTGCTGTCATAGTACTCCCTACAGGTGCAGGCAAAAGTTTAGTTATCGCAGAACTGGCTCGAATTGCTAAAGGCCGAGT
>CAMDDI010000143.1 GCA_945890905.1 Bacteriovorax stolpii | reverse complement strand
ATTGCTTATATCTTTCTTTCTACAAGCTCACCAACAACTCTTCACTTTGAGGAGCCTGTTGAATTTATGCAAGCAGGTAAGGGAAGTGACTTTGAAGTGGCCTTTTCAAAGAACAGAAAGTCCCTTGTTATTAGGCCGGTTGGAACATTTGAAGACCAGAAAAACATGGTGATCATATCGCCCTCTACTCATTTCCATTTCAAGCTTATGAATATGGAGTCTAGGCAGCATGACTTTGTTTATATCCATCCAGGTCATCCAAATTCATCTTACATAAAAAAATTTGAAGATGATTTAGTTAAAATCCATGAGGGACTTAGTTCACTTTACATTGTGAATAAGTCGTCTTCGCCCATTGAAGTGAATGGATCAAAAGTTGATAGGCATGTCTACGTTTCAAAGGGTCTGCCTGTGATTATTAACGGCAAAACGGTTTATTAGGACATATATGAAGTTTTTTATTCTATTTCTCTTTTTATCGGGCACTACTTTTGCTCAGGTTAGTATTCGCCAAAGAAATGCAACCCCTAATCCTCAGATCCATGAAAGATCAATTAAACCCAGTAAAGAAAAGTTCATCCATTCCCCTGTGGAACTTAAAGCTCTAGATCAGACATCCGGAAAGCTTGATGAGTTCATTAATAACTACCGTGATAAACCGGCGATTTGGGACTTCACGGTTATGTATGACATAAAGACCGCCACTGTTATGCGAGGAAGAATTCTTAACTCCATTGTTTCAACCAATCTTGAATCGCCCTTAGTTGTTGAAGTATTTCCAGATCAGGGTCTTCCTCATGGAACGATTTTAAGTTGTCAGGGTTTGACTAAATTTAAAAGAGTCATATCGGGTTGCTCGCGGCTCATAACCCCCGGATCTACAGGCGAGGAATACGATGTCGAAATATCTCTATTAAATACCGACGGAACAGCAGGACTCACAGGTGAGTATTACTCTGGCAAAGAATTATACGTTGCCGGAATGATAGCGTCTGCATTTGCCAGAGGCTCAATTGAATTAAGTCAGTCCCGAATTGCAACAACAGGTGGTGAATTAAAAATCAATAGTGCAAAGAATCGCTATTTGGAAGGAGTTTTAAATGGAGCAGATGAAATTTCAGATCTCATGAAAAAAGAAATGCAAACAACTGAGCCGAAAGTATTTATTCAGGCCGGAAAAAACGTCCTCGTTTTTTTCAATCAAAGGTTCAAAATATGAAATTACCTATTATTGTCATACTCATCGTTTTTCAAGCTACATCGTGCACGAGCCTTAGGAAGTCCCTAACCTACGGAGGAGTTGCCGGTGGAGCGATAGGTGCCTTTGCGGGGAGTTCCCTAAGTCCAGACTCATATTCAAAAACTCCTAATATGCTTGTCTGGGGAGGACTTGGGGCATTAATTGGAGCAGGGCTCGGTTATTTTTTCTTTCAAGATGATCCCGAAAATAGGGAATTGCCCCAGATGATTTTAAAAGATGAAAAAAGAATGAAAACCTCAGAAGACTTTAGTGCTCCGATAATTATTCCCACTGAGGCGAGTAAATATAAAATTAAGGATGGCCCGCTCCCAAATTCTTTAAAATCCAAAGTTCCTCACCCAAGCATTATCGAAATGACAATTCCTGAACAAATCCAAAAGATGGATAACGGCAGAACACTCGTTATTGAGGAGCATAAAGCGACTGAGATCATTTATGAATAAGCAAAGTACTAAAAAAGCTCCAGGGAATAACATCGTTGAGCAGATAGCATTTGATCTAGCTAATGGGATGGGTACTTTTGCATTTAATCTTTCCATGTGGCTCTCAAAAAAGTTCCCAGCTCTTCTTCAGAGAATCTTCGATGGTTTCTCAAGAGTTGAAATAGGCATTGAGAGATCAATGCTTGATCAAAAGAAGACAACTGTCTCAGTAGACGAGCTTGGTTACTCAGTAAATGAGAAGAGATTCATTAAATTCAGTGAGATCAACTTCTCCCGTCATACATTTATCTCAGGGGCGAGTGGCTGGGGAAAGAGTTACCTTTTTAAGATTTTGATCGAAGACACACTTAGGCGAGAGCGCCCTTTGGTTTACATTGATCCAAAAGGGGCGAACTCAGAGATTCAAACCTTCATAGGACTTTGTGAAAAGTACGATAGAAAATATTATATTTTCTCAGAGCATTATCCAAAGTCCTCCCAGTTTAACCCCTTAGCAAATCTTGATACCGAACAAATTGTTGAGGGAGTCATTCGTTCCTTTAACTGGGGTTTAAATCCAGAGCAGTACTATTTAAATAAGGCGCAGGAGATTTTAAGTGATGTGGTCTTTGATCTAAAAGCAAAGGCCAGGATCGTGGACTTCCATTCAATCCTTGAGGGAGTTCTCGCCCATAAAAATAAAGATGAGGCGAGTGGTCTCATCGCTAACCTTAAATCAATCTGCCGATCAAACTTCGGGAAACTCCTTAAAGACTCTGCTGATAAGGAGAATATTAAATATGGCGGCACAACGGCTATGACCATGAGGCGAGCATTAGACGAGGGTGCCTGCATATACATCGGGGCCTCTACTCAGGGCTATGGCTCAATGGCCAGGACAATTGGAAAGATCTTTGTAAACGAGCTTTTGCAACTCTCGCACTTCAGGGGAGTAAAAAGTGAAACTTCAAACCAAAATATAGACAGGCCCTTTGCTGTTTTTATCGATGAGGCCGGTTCAATCCTGTTCCAAGACTTCATTGATTTGATCAACAAGGCACGATCATCGGGCATTCAAATCTATACTGCTGTTCAATCCATGCAGGACTTTGATGCCCTGGCCGGTGGAAAGCCATTTATGAAGCAGCTCTTTGAATGCTACTCAAATTTCATTTTCTTAAGACAATCTGGCCCCGAATCTGCGGAGATGGTGTCGTCTCTTTTTGGAACCTATCTTTCAAAAAAAGAGACAGATGTTATTGAGGACGGAGACAAGACGGGAAAGGGGAGTACTCGTGAGGCCAACGAGTTTCGGGTCCATCCGGATATTGTGAAAGAATTAAACATCGGTCAGGCCCTTTTCTTGGGCTTGGGTCCAAGGAAATTTCATCTCCTGAACTTAAGAAACCCAGAGAAGACCATCTATTCTCAAGAAATGACTCCTCGAAATATTCAAAAGCTAAACGAGCAAAACACAGAGTCTGAACAAACTCCACCAGCTAAAAATGAGAAAAAAATCTCATTTAAAAGGTAAGAAATGGAAATCAACGAAATTAGCCTCGCACCTTTTAAGGAAGTGATCAGGGCCATCGAGAAGTGGAAAATTATTCCACTCAAGTACTCTGAAACAATCCTGGATAAAAAAATATCTCGGGCCGCAAACTACCGCATGTTTGAGAATCTCGAGAACCACGGATTAGCAAAGCGTTTGAAGCTCACAAATACGTCAGGCATGATTCTTGTTCCTTCAAAGAACTTAGCTGACTATCTGAAGATCCCGATGAACTACGACCAATTTGACCACGATAAGGTGGTCTCCTATGTCGCCACGGGCTTTCTCAAAGCCGAAGCCTTTAAGAACCATGACCTCACTTTTGAGCATGAGCTCTCCAAGTTCAGCTCCGGAAGCCTCATCCCGGATATTGTCTTTAATGGCATTAGTCCAAAGTCAGGGGATGAGTTCAAGCTTGCGATAGAGGTCGAGTTATCCAGAAAGGCGTTCGCTAAGATTGATGCCAAGATCGCGCGCTACGTTCAAGACAACTCCTTTGATCTTGTGATCTATGCCTTTGCTTCAGAGGATTTATATAATCTCTTCCGCAAAAGAATCGAAACTTACGAGAATCCAGAGTTCAAAAAATTAGTAGAAGAAAAGATAACCCTGGTCTTGATTGAGAACTACCTCAATTTCCCGGATGAGATTTTCGGATCAAAATGTCTTCACAACGGTGAAGAAGGCTTTTTAGGAGAATTCTTCTAATGAGAGAAACGTCCGCGATTTTTTTGATACAGGGCCCAATAAACCGGAACGTATCGATACACCTTATTCCCCACCTCTCTCTAACACCACAAAACCAATGAGGAACCCCACTCTCATAACTGACCTCCCACTCTCAACGTTGTTTCGATTAGGAGGTCAGTTATGAGAGTGGGATAAGAAAAAAAAGAAGAAGAGAGAGGTGGGGAATAAGAATAGAAGTTAGTTAAATAATATTAAATATAGAAATAATAATAAAACGGGGAAGGAAAAGATGGAACAAACGACAATAAAATCAGAAAAATCAAAAAGTGCCTTGAATCTAGAACAGCCGGCAGAAGACGATCAAGACAAGAAGCTAAAATTCACTTTTGACGGCAAAGGAAAAGAAGATGCAGTGGAAACTTTGAATAAGTTTCTAAGAGACTGCAACAATAAAGACTACGGAAGAAAGATTACAGTTTCAGACGTAGTCGCTCGAGGACTTCGGAAACTAGACATCAAAGACATCTTACTCCTTCAGGAGCAATCGATGGGTCTGAAAGACTCCCTTCGTCAGAAATACAAAGAAGAGAAGGGGAGTGAAGCTACCGAAGACGAATTCGTTAGATGGTTGGTGGAGGATTATTCTCCTCAAAAGAAGAATAATAAGAAAACCAACCATTAAAGAGTTTCGAAAACACATCGACCTTCTTCGTTAAAACTTTTTTTGTTCTCAGTCACTTACTGACCTGTAAGCTCCTTCGCTCAAAAAAACTTTTGCCTAGAATCTCTCGGTTTTGGAAACTCTGGGCTGAAAAACGGGAAACGTATACCAACCCTCTTCGTTAAAACTCAATAGAGATTGAATACCGGAGGAGCACAATGAACTTACGACTTAGAAGGAAACACATATGAACTTGAACGATTTACTTAAAGCTGACGAATTATACTTTATTGATCTTGAAACCGTGGGCGGATCAGGAATCTGCCAAATAGGAATTACAAGATGGAGCAGATGGGATCGCAGACTCTCTTTAGTATTTGATGAAATCATCAATCCAGAAGTTCTTCCTGAGAGTATAAATATCCATGCTCTAAAAGTTCACTCGATTTCGGAGTACATGTGGTCCAAAGCGAAACCATATTCCTATTATCATTCTCATTTGAGAAATAACCTTAAAGGGAAAATAGTTTTGCAGTGGGGAGGATCAGATATCGGCATCATTAAAAAGAATATAGCGAAGTATCGTTTGGATGATCTAAACGTCATCGAGCTCAATTCCTGGAACTATCACTATAAAGGGGTAAAACTCGCAACGGCCGCTCAGTCTCTTGGGTTTTCTTATACAGGCCTTCACGACGCTGCCTATGATTCTTGCTTAACAGCACTGCTCTTTGTGTCAGAATTTTGCGGATACAAAGTTCAGGAAAGAGATTTTAAATTTATAAATTCCTTAAATCCTCAAAGTCCCAACAATGGAGAGCGATTTAAGCTGGGTAATTTAGAAACAAATGGAAAAGGCGAAGAAGTGTGTCTTACAGGATTTACTACAGAAGAAAAAATGAAGTTTGCAGGGCTGCTTACTGAAAAAGGGTATCGGATTAGAACTTCTGTTAATCCAGACTTGAAGTTTCTGGTCACCCCATCTAAAACATATGATAGGAGTCCGGGGAAGGTGGCGGAGGCCAGGAGGGTCGGAGCTGCGGTGATCGACCTTAACTCTTTACTTGAGAGCTTCGAAAACACTTCGACCTTCGTTGTTGAGCGTTCGGATCGTCCTCGGTCACATACTGGTTCGTATGCTCCCTCTTAAAACCCTCCGCTCGTCTAGAATCTCTCGGTTTTGTAAGCTCTATGTGGATCGGGGAGGAACAGGATTTAAAAGTTTGGGATCTCAAAATTCAAATTCATTTGAATACCGGAGGACAGGTCCATAATCACCTCCTAAACATATAAGAGATTCCCCGATTAATAGAGCCAACGAAAATTGAACGGACAAGGGTTCAATCTACGCCACATACACCATGGGTTAGAGAACAAAATGAACCGTTACAAGGAACGAACTTTTAAAAACAAACAAAGGAGGAATAAGCTCCGGGTCAGTCATCAGAGAGATTCTTTAACTTCTTTTTAATTTTATCGCTTTGATGCTTCTTTAGATAATCAAATGTGTCATCGGATCTTTTGTATAAAATGATCACATATAACTGTATCGAAAACATAATAATAAGTACAACCGCCATAAAGTGATATTTGTATACATTTAAAAAAGTTCTTATTTTAAATGTTGGGTGTGTAATTATATTTTCTAAAACGAAATATTCTTTATTTCTAAAAATGTAAGTTGTTTTAGTATCTTTAGCTGCTAAATCCAGCATTGAACTTTCAGACATTAGCTTCATGTCGCAAGCGACAGAATCCCCTTTTTGACACAGCTTTTTGACATCATCGAAATTTTTTTCTATTTCTTTTAGGGTAGGAAACATTAAAACACAGCCGGCTTTATCTATCGATGAATCACAAATCTCTTTTATTTTCTGGTAAGATCCTTTAACGGATAGAGAAAAAAATTTCAGATATGGATTTTTAAGATTTGTTATCCACTCGTCAGGCATGGACTGAAAAGCAAAAGATAAAGACTGACTAGATTCTCGAGTTAAATGTTCAACAGGAAAAAGATTAGCAAGATTTACATTCCTAAAAATCGCGTTTAGAACAGATGCTTTATTTATGACATCTAGACACATTTCTTTGTTCTCGCTGCAAAAACTCGTTAACCTTGATCCAAAGATTTTAGTTTTTTTAGTATTATCATCCTCTAGTGGTTCAATCGATATATAATCTTTCAGGCCGAGACAAAAACCGGAACTATTTGCAGTTTTATCGGTACAAAATTTTTTGAATAATAACTTTTTGAACTCTAATGAATAGATCATGTCTTCGGGGCTGGACTTTGTGCACTTAGACTGATCTTTTTTGCATTCAATCATTCTTGAAGTTGATTTATCTTTAATTAAATAAGCTGATGATGAAAGACTTCTGCAATAATATCCGTCGTAATCATTTTCAACAGGATGTATCAAGCAGAAGTTTAAGCTGTTTCTAAAACTGCCATACTTATACGAGTTCCCGACAGAGTTTCCCAGATTATAATACTGATCACGTGCAAAGCATGCTACTCCGTAACCGTTTGAGCAAAGATCTTCAAGAATCTCCATAGATTGCTTTGAATATCCCTTGTACATTATAATCATTGCATTTCGATAGCATCGCTCATTTTCAAAAACGTCAAATGAGACTAAATTACAAACACTTTGTTCACCAAGCAATTCACTGTAAATTTTTGGTCTATTATATAAATTTGCCACAATCAAAAAGGCTATAATTGATAGGATAAGGACTGGCGTCAAGATCTTGAATATTCTAACTTTCAACATAATCACCTATCGACCGTATTAGTTTTAAATTAACTCAAGTTTTGTATTACAAATACCGATATGTATTACATGAGTGACTTAGGACCAGTTTCTATCAGAATTACGGAAGATGAGAAAAAAGAAATCATCAAAATAGCTGTAGAAGCCCAAAAAGGGTCCTCTATAGCGGCAGGGATCCGTGTGCTTCTTGAGAAGTATAGAGAGCACAAGCCCTCACAGAATAAAGAGGAAGAGCTTCAGGCGTTGGAAGCCGAGATCGCCAGTTTAAAGAGTAGCCCTTTTGGATTCGATAAAAAGGAGATTCTTGCTCTCGAAAAGGGTCTTGAGAAGGCCAAGGAGAACTTTAAGAAGAACAAGATGGATTCATTCAAGGAACGTTTAAAACTCATCAATTCAGCCGGTTAGTAAGATAAAACACACATGTCATACACTGATCTTAAAAGCCTACATGTAAGATATTCACTACATGTATTACTGTAACTACTTTTGATATATAAACCCTCTGCAACCAACAAAGAGGAGTTTTATGAAACTGTTAGTACTAATGATCTTATTCTCAAGCTTTCCATCAAGCACTTATGCATCTAATGAACCAATCGAATTGAAGGAAATTGATGTAACAGGAATTATAGATGAGGAGCTCATCAGTATTGAAAGACAATTGGAAGAAGTAAAAGTGTACAACAGAAATGGGACCAAAAAAGTAGATAAGCTCAACAAGGTTCAGCAGCATGTTTCGGAACTAATCCCAAAACAGATTGAGTTAGCAAAAGATAGAAAAAATCTTAATAAAGTTATCGACCTCAAAAATAAATATATAAATTGCATATCAACCAAGGACGAAGAAGATTGTTCGGATTTCAAAGATGAGTTAGAAAAACTTAATATTAAGTCCTCTGCAAGTGGATCAACATCACACAAAACCTATGTAACCAATCCTCATGCTATATCAAAGATTAAAGGTTGCTCGAATGTCACTCATGAGTACTTTCATAGATTCACCGCCGTAATTCTCTTAGATATCTCTGTTGATGCTCAAGGCAATGTGCAAAATATAAGAATAGATCACGAGGAAGCGGTAATGAGCCATGATCTTCCTGTGTTTTCTAAATGTGTTGCTCACTTTGCTCGTTACTTAAATTTCTATAACCCTTCCGGCCTCACTGCACAAGTCAGTCAGAATTTTATTTTCGGTAAAATTTAAACCACAACTCTCAAAGGACATATATGGAACAGTTATCTTTAAATCCGCTCTATCTCTGTAAACGATTTATAAGCCGTGAAGTTGATCTTCTAGTAGCGATTGCTTATATTGAAAGATTAAGTCTCGATGAAACAATAATACGGTCTGTTCGAATTTATTTAGATGATCTCGAAAAAGAAATTCCACCAATCCCGTTTGAAGCTCGTCTTTTACATTAAGTCTAGGTGAGTAATTTTATGAAAATTTTATGCATTTTTTTAATCCTTTT
>CAMDDI010000142.1 GCA_945890905.1 Bacteriovorax stolpii | reverse complement strand
CATCAGAAATTCTGCCTCAGTTCTAGGCATAAGATTACACATATCGTGGAGAGATTTATCATTGAAAACAATATAGGAAGGAAGACGCTTTTCTTTGGCGAGTTTATTTCTGAGATTCTTAAGTGCATCAAAGAGATCGTTTTTATCATGATAAGACTCTTTGCTCTTAGATTCTTTTTTGCCTTTCTTTGATGTCAGGGCAAACTCTTGCTTGCGCAACATGAGCTTGGCCTTGCCATTTAAAATCTCAAGTGATTTTCTGGTGAGACTTAAACTGCGATACTCCCAATTTTTGATTTCAATAAATTGAGAATTAAGAAGCTGGCGCAAAATACTATTCCAATGCTCCTTAGGATGATCTTTGCCAATTCCGTAGACTGAGAGTTCGTCGTGCTTTTTATCTGAGATCTTAGTACTTTTATTTCCCCGGATCACATCAATGACATGTCCTGCCCCGTAAACTTGGCCAGTGCGATAAATGGTGGACATAATTTTCTGAGAGTGAACTGTGGCATCCCACATGACAGGCGGTTCAAGACATGTATCGCAAAACTGACAACCACTCTCTTGTTGTTCACCAAAATAACTCAAGAGGTAGCGTCGGCGGCAACTGGCCGCTTCACAAAGAGCGAGCATACAATCAAGTTTATGCCGGGCCACTTTTTTATAAGTTTCATCGGCATCGGTATTTTCTAGCATCTGGGAGAGCTTTACCACATCTTGTAACCCATAAATCATCCAGGCACTGGAGAGCTTTCCGTCACGGCCTGCTCGACCTGTTTCTTGATAATAGCTTTCAATACTTTTTGGCAAATCTAGATGGGCCACAAAACGCACATCAGGACGATCAATTCCCATTCCGAAAGCAATAGTGGCCACAACAATAATGCGATCATCTTCATTGAAGCGCTCTTGATTTCTTGCACGCACTTCTTGCGTGAGCCCCGCGTGATAAGGAACCGCTGGATAACCTTTTTTCTTAAGTTCCTTGGCCACTCTCTCCACTTTATCTCGTGAGAGGCAGTAAACAATTCCTGTATCGTCGGGGTGATGAGTCTTGATGAAAGTTTGTAACTGACTCATTTCATCTTCGCGCTCAAGAATCATATACTTAATATTGGGGCGGTCAAAACTTGAGACGAAAACTTTAGGAGAAACCATTCCTAACTGAGCAGCGATATCTGTTCTGGTTTTTGCATCGGCAGTAGCGGTCAGAGCGATAGTAGGAACATCTGGAAACATTTCTTTGAGTTCTCCCAGGCGGGTATAGTCTTTTCTAAATTCATGACCCCATTGAGATACGCAGTGAGCTTCATCAATGGCCATCAAAGAAATTTTGACCTGCTTAAAAAACTCAGTGAGCTTAGCAGAGAGAATTCCTTCCGGAGATACATAGATGAGTTTAACTTTCCCTTTGAGGATTTTACTCATGGCCTTAGTTGTTTCTGCGTAAGAAAGAGATGAATTCAAAAATAAAGCTTCCACTCCGTATTCTTTAAGATTCATTACCTGATCTTGCATCAAAGAGATCAAAGGAGAGATAACCAGGGTCACTCCATCAAGATAGAGAGCTGGAATCTGATAACAAAGAGATTTACCACCGCCTGTAGGCATAATGGCCAAGGTATCTTTACCATCCAAAATAGAATTAATGGCATTAAGCTGTTCAAAACGAAATGAGGTGTAACCGAAAGTTTCTTTAAGAATGTTGTGGAGTCTGATGTTTCTCATTATTGCCTTAAGGGATAAACAAGACTCTCCAATCCATTGAGTTTGATCTCGTAGAGAAGACCTAAAAGATCACCGAGTTTTCCTTCAGGCAGTCCTTTGGTATAAAACCAAACCACATAAGGCTCAGGTAAATCGATGAGGGTCACACCTTGATGCTTACCAAAGGGCATGGTCATCGTCGCGAGTTTCACGAGATCATTTTGTTCAAAGTTCATGTGAGAAAATAATCTCAGAAGTTAGACGATGAAGCTCTTAAAATCCGCAGCAATTTGAATAAGCCGCGCCTTTTCTGCACGTTTGGGACTTCTCTCAATCCCAATGGTTGAAAGATTAAGAGCATCCGCAGCTGCAATAAGCCCCCCTTGTCCACAAAAAGGGTTTATAAGAGTATGTGATTTAACCTGTTCTGCGATAAACCGGGCTATGACAACCCCAGCTTCCAACCCCATGCCCCTTTCCCACGTTTTTTCACCTATGTCAGGCAGTACATCCATGGTGGACTTGGCCAAATCAGGACGAAACTTTTGAGAGAAGCAAATCAAATGAGTGTAGGACGGGCGTCCAAAAGTAATTGTACCAGCTGGGAAACGGCAAACAATTTTATGCCAAAGGAGTTCGTGACCCAATTTTTCAGCAGCTTTTTGACAAAGATAGGCCTTATCCAACCATACACTTTCATGCTTAATATCTGATTGATAAAAAATGGTCACACCGAGTTCGGGAGTTTTGGAAAGTATAAGACAGGCCGTGTTTTCAAACCAAACTTTATACTGAGGAACAGTCATACCGGAGAATTCAGAAATATCTGGCATTGATCCAACTAAAGAGGATCCTTCTAAAACTGTATGATTATCAAGCCAGGCCAGTGCATCGTCGCAATAAATGATTCGCTCTTTCATGGAAAACCTCGAAGATAATTTTAGTCATCTTCGAGGTGATAGTCACGGTTATTGACCAGAAATTTCTTTGTAGCGGTTGACCATCCTTTGATGCACAACCTGGCAATCCTTTGAAAAGGAAGACATCTTCCCTTCAATACATGCCATGAAGGCCTTATCTGAATCATCTTTGGGTGCGCCACAATTCTGATTAAAGGCTTCCTGCTGACAAGACTTCTCAAGAGCAGGATCAAAGTGCTCATCATTCGACGCAAACGATGGTGTTACAAATAAAAGAAAACAGAGGGCAATACAATTTTTCATAAAAAACTCCTTTAAAAAATTAATCTATTTTTCCAGCAAGCTCCAGTATCAAGTATCCAATTGCATAGGGCACAGAATAATCCCGGCTGGTGGAATAAGAAAAAGCATGACCAAATCCGACTTTGTGCAACCATTCGTGCATCATATTGCTGGCCACTTGATAGGCCTTATAAGTATTAAAATACTTGGTGTTCATATAAATACGCTTAGTAGACACATAGGTGTAACCAATGGTTGAAGAAGCTTGATAGTAGAGTTCCACTTCCAAATCCATGGTATTGTTCTTTGCTCTCTGAAGTGTTTCAGCTCCATCAAGTATCTTTTGATAAATTTGAGCATTGGTGTAGCCACCATTATCCACAAAAGTTTTTTTACCTTTATAAGTGTGATTTAAAACTCGTTTACGGAATTCGTCAGTCGCAATCACTTTTTGAATAAGTTCTGCAGCTGTACGAACCTTTTCTTCTTGAGAGACTTTCATATTAATCATTAAGATGTTGGTATCAAAAGTGAATGCCTGATTAGGAAGTGACGAACCACCTCCACTGCTTCCAACCGTTGTCGTACCCGTTGTAGGATTAGTGGGTGGAGCCGGAGCTGGAGTTGTTGCCGTAGAATCCTGAGCAGCACTGGTTTCTGCGGAGCCTGAGTCGGACCCACCAGCGCCACCATTTTTGCTACAGTTAAATAAGAAAAAGCAGAGAAAAAGAGATAGGTACAAAGGCTTCATTCACACATCCTTGGTTTGTCATTTAGGCCACCTTCCTCGGCAACCTTAAGCCTGTCTAAAGCTCTGAATCCATTGTTACATAGCGCAATTTTCTAACAAGCTTGGGTAGGATGTTCTGAAACAAGCAAAACGGTTATTATTTTTTTTGTTAACTAAGTTAAGTAATTTTAAATTGTTAAATGAATAGATTTCAATCTGAGTAGAGAGGTCATTCAATAAATTCTTGACACAAAAAAATTCCATCTATTCTAACATTGACAGTAAAAATAACGGACACATCTTGGTACTAACGAAGGTGGGTCCTCAATGAAACTTAAATTAGTGAAAACGCTGCTCTCTAGAAAGCCGGGACATCCGCATTTTTTGTTCTCCCTATTCTCTTTAATGTCTTTGGTTGTGCTATTTGAACTCAATCATTTCAATATTTTTCCCCTCTCAAAACTATGGTCGGCCAGTGGAAGCCAAGTATTCGAGCAAGGTCAGTACTGGAGAGCATTCACCACCACTTTTATCCATGCCGATTTTAACCATCTCACCATGAATACAGCTTTCTTTACAGGCCTCACTCTCCTCTTCAGCACTTATTTTGGGTGGATGTTCTACCCCATCGCTACCATTGTAGCGGGTGGACTCATTAACTTAGTGGTCCTGAGTTTCTATCCTCCTCAAGTCTCATTAGTGGGAATTTCTGGTGTAATTTATTTTATGGCGGCTTTGTGGCTGACCTTTTATGTTTTGGTGGAAAAGCAAATTTCACTTGGTAGAAGATTAATTAATAGTGTGGGGCTGGCCTTGATATTTTTGTTTCCTCAGACTATAGAACCTCAAGTGAGCTATGGAGCTCATGCGGTGGGATTTGCTTTAGGAATTCCTACAGGCATTTCGTATTATTTAGTGAATAGAGTTAAAATTAAATCATATGAAGTCTGGATTGAATTACCAGAAGAACCTCTTTTGGATTTTGAAAATGAGGAAAACAGTTAGTTCTGTCCCCTGTTAAACTCCTTTATTCTTAAACCTGACTTGTGTTACTCTTTTAAACAGGAGAATCACATGTGTCAGCTTTTAGGAATGAACTGTAACGTCCCGACAGATATTTGTTTTTCATTTACTGGATTCCAGGCCCGTGGAGGGCTTACTGATAATCATACAGATGGATGGGGAATTACATTCTTTGAAGGACGAGGAGTTCGGCAGTTTCTGGATCCGAATCCTTCTGCTCATTCTCCTGTGGCCGACTTTGTCCGCAACTATCCTATCAAATCAAAAAATGTCATTGCCCATATTCGTAAGGCCACTCAGGGTGAAACCAAACTTGAGAATACTCATCCCTTTGTCCGGGAACTTTGGGGCCGCTATTGGTCTTTTGCCCACAATGGTGATTTGAAAAGTTTTGAACCTAAACTTGATGGACTCTATTGTCCCGTAGGCAAAACTGATAGTGAAAAAGCATTTTGCCTCATAATGCAGGAGCTCAAAAATAAATTTGGTGACGAATGCCCGCCTCTAAAAGAGTTGGGTGAATTTCTGCATGAACTCACTCTCAGGATTGCTGCTTTCGGTGTTTTTAATTTTCTCCTTTCGAATGGAGAATTTATGATGGCCCATTGCTCAACCAAGCTTGCGAGTATTATTCGTAAGGCCCCTTTCACTGTGGCCCATTTAAAAGATCAAGAAGTCGCAGTCGATTTTAGTGCGGTCACCACTAACATCGATCGCGTGGCGGTTATTGCAACATACCCTCTTACAGAAAACGAATTGTGGAATATTCATGAACCTGGGACCTTACTTTTACTCGCAGATGGAGTAATTTCTGCAGAATATAAAACCTTCCCTGGACCCATCACCACATGTGAAAAACTCGTCATATCTTAGTCATTAAGACAGCTTATAAAACGATCACAAACACTTAAATTTTTCTTGCGATTTAGCCGATAAGATATCTACAAGTAAAGGTATGTCGTGAGGTTTTTATGAGTGGAAAAGTTCGAACGGAAGTCGTGTTTGAGGTCAGAAATGGCCGCACACTCTCGAAAATTCGTGACTATCACGAGAATGGAAAACTCGCCCGAGAAGGTATCTATGGGAATGGACATGGACAATGGAATTGGGATATTGCCATCGGTGTTGTAAAGAGATTTCACTTCAACGGAAATGTTAAAAGTGAAGAACAGTTCGATGACGGTGGAAGCCTTGATGGGGAATCACGCTTCTATGACGAGAGTGGAAGACTGACCTCACGGATCTTTTACACCAAAGATAAAAAAACCAACGAAGAATATTTCGATAAAGCTGGTCACACTATTGAGAAACCAAAACTTGAAAAAGTAAAAATGGCTTAAATTAGTCAGCCGTAACTTTTGTGATCGCTACAAAAGGAGCTTGAGATCTAAATTTAGTAAGCCAGTTCTCAGTCAAGCAAGAGTATCCTCCCGTTCCCCAACCAAGTCCCCAGCTATTGGCCACAACTAAGCAAAATGCTCCTTCAAGGATTTTGAGCTTCTCGGGTAATTCAATGACCCCCACTGCCAAGAAGGCGTGGCCTTGGGCATGCCCATCAATTTTGCCAGTTTTCTTAGAACTAGCCTCAAGAGTAACTAGTCCATTATTGATGTAATAGTTTTCAGAAAGCTTGGCAGAAATAATCACTGGAATGTTTTTCTTAATACTCTTCACCACATCAACCAAAGATCTCACGTCTTCAAAGCTCACAACTTTTGCAATACCTTGATGACATTTTGTTGAAAGTGGAACCTGGGTTTCATTAGCTGGCTCTGGCAGATTTTGATACGCACAGCTGCTCTCGAGGGGAACATCTACTCTAGGTTGAGATGATGAGTAACGAAGTCCATGAGTAATCCATGACCCTTTTTCAGTACAAGGACTAGTTCTACATGTGGGTTTACTTGCCCAATAGAGATACTGTTCAGAGAGATCCTTTTCAATTTTATTTTGGGCCAAAATAATTTCCATGGCCCGGATACCAGCGAAGGCCGCACAAGTTGGACGATCCTTTTGATCACGAATGGGCATTTTAAAAGCAGCACCAACGATATGAACTTCCGGGACGAGATTCGGAGTAACTTTTTCTTCGATAATTTTTTCTTCTTTTACGGGAATATCAAAAGTGTTTTCTTTGTAGACTTTTAAGCGACCAAGAAAGATCGCCTGCTGAGTTTTCCAGATTTTTTGCTGATCGCTGACTTCTTTTTTCCAACTCTCGAGAGTCTTCTTATTTTCCGCACGAAGCTTTTGCATATCATCTTGAGGATTGGCCGCAGTCGTATCTGCTGCAGCTTTAGCGTCTTTAGCATTTTGCGCCAGGATAGCACGGTTGCGGGCCTTGGCCTCTTCTACCATCTGCTCACCACGGCCCATGGGTTTTGGTTTCACCACATCTTCCGCTTTAACTGGCATATTTTTATCAGAGAAATCTCCATAGGGAGCAAGTTGGGCCATAATGGCCTTATACTCAGGAGCTGATTCATAATCGCGCTCAATGGCCTGGGGACTATATTCGGCGGCCCATGCTTGAGAAAGAGTGACCAATAGCAGAATAGATTTAAACATCGATTTTCCTTTTACCAAGCTAATCCCACAGCGCCGCCGTAGGAATTGAAACTGTTTTCACGTTGGAAGTCCCACTTCACCTGCTGTTTGCAGACTATCTTTTTGATAATTACTACCAATGGGTTTTTTCACATTATTGTTTTTTAAATTCACGTCATCAGAGCGAGTGGCCAGATAGCGGATATCGGCCTGACCTTTCCAAAGTTTTCCCTGAGCTTCAGGACTGATCATACGGCCAGTGGGAGAAGAAATATAAGATGTGTAGGACATAAGTCCAAAAAAACTAACCAAACAAAGAAAATTCATGAATTAAAGATGCCTGAAAATTATCTGTATGGGAATTAGGATTTAGTTTTCCGACTATGCCACTCAGGATCCTTTTCCCCACTTAGAAAAAACAAGTACGGCCAGGCCATTTCCACAACACAGCGGCCAAGTGTAAGAGTCACTCTGAGGGATTCGGAAAGCTTGCGATCATGAGGAAATGACTAGAATCTTTGTCAGAAAAGCATCCTTGTTAAAAGAGTTATATCCTAGGAATCTTGAATAATTGTGGAGCAAGACAATTATGAAATGAGTGAAAAATGGAAACTCTTACCCACCTTTTTGAAACTAAATTCCTCTGTGTCACTATGAATAATCTAAAGCTTTTCTTAAGAGAAAAACCGTTTTAGTTTGTTTGGAGGATGTAATGACCAAAGTACTTATTGTTGAAGATGATCCGCAAATTTCTAAAAGTCTTAAAATAAACTTGAAGCTCAGTGGATACGAAACTGAAACTGCATCAACCGTGGCCGATGCTTGGAAACTCATTCAAACAGAACACTTTGATCTGATGTGCATGGATATCGGTTTGCCCGATGGAAGTGGATTAGATCTATGCCAGAGAGTGCGGGAGAGCGGAGATGAAACTCCTATTCTCTTTATCAGTGCTCGCACGGATGAGGCCACAGTGGTAAAAGGCATCACAGGTGGTGGAGACGACTACTTAAGAAAACCCTTCGGCGTTGAAGAACTTAAAGTCCGAATGAATAAAATGATTAAACGGTTTTCCACTCCTTCTACAGTTATTACTTTCGGACGGTTAATGATTGATCCAGTAAAGAGAATTGTGACTCTAATGGATCAAATCGTAAATTTAGGGCGCAAAGAAATGGAGATTCTCATCCTTTTAGCTAAAAGATCTGGAGACATAGTGACCCGTGAAAATATTCTCTCTGCTCTTTACGAGGGATCAGATCTCTACGACCGCACAGTTGATTCTCACATGAGCCATTTAAGAAGAAAACTTCGAGAAATAGCAGGCGACTCTATCCAGATTAATTCAGTTTACGGATTGGGTTATCGACTTGAGTGGAAATGAAAAAAAGCCTCTTCTTTAGGCTCTCATTACTAAGTGTCTTAGGTGCTCTCACGCTCAGCTTGATCTCCGTATTCTGCTTAGTGCGCATATCCGACATGGTAGTAGAAGATTACCGCTACGGGTATCTACTCTATATCGCACGCTCAATCGAGAAGACTTCTGAAGAAAAACCCATTGCTCTGATCAACATGAGCAAAGTGGAAGCTCCACCAGTATCAAAGAATAAAAATGTATCGCTAATGGAGATCGCTGAATTTGGCTCTGCCACTCATGATCAAC
>CAMDDI010000141.1 GCA_945890905.1 Bacteriovorax stolpii | reverse complement strand
ATCCCCGACACGAAGTTCTTTGGCGACAATTTTTTCATCGTTAACATAACTGCCATTTGTAGAATTCATGTCATAGAGCATGGCGCGGTCATCAAAAATCTCAAGCACAGCATGCACTGCCGAGATGGCATCGTTTCGGATCATCAAGTCACAACTTTCGTTTCTTCCAATGAGAATACGGCCTTTGCCATAAACTCCGCCTTGTGAGCCTGCTTGATCACCCATAGTTCGGATTTCAAACATTTTCGTTAGGCGATCTTTTTGAATTTCCACGATCATCCTTTGGTTGTTCTAGCGAATACCTTCAACTGATTTTTTCATTTCTTTATTAAAATTCTTCCTTTCAGGAAGATTCTTTTTAAATTCATTCCTTCCACGAGGTGAAATGGAAATATCACCCGGAGAGCCTGCCTCACCTTCTACACCAATTTCATCAAAGTCAAACTTCTCAAGCTTCTTGTACTCATACCGCACCGTGGGTTTCTTTTCTTGGGCGTAAGCTGAGAATGTCGTCATAAGAACGATTAAGAGAATTAGATTTCTCATTCATTATCTCCAAGCAACTTCCCGATGGAAGCATAGTAGCGTTTTAATTCGTCAGATTTAGGTTTATCTACATTCAGAAAGATCTTTTGAGCATCTTTATCGCGACCTAGTTTTTTGTAAGACATAGCAATATTGAGACCAATCTCCGCCTTGCTCCATTCTTCTTGAGGAATTTTTGCAAAGCTATTCATGGCCTTCTGATAGTCGCCTAATAAATATTGGCTTGATCCCACAGCATTTAACAGATCAATATCTGAAGGTGAAGAATTGAGGAGGCCCTGAAAAAGTGGAAGAGCTTGATCAGCTAAACCAAAAGTCAGATAAATCCGCGCCAAGTTATACCGGGGAGTTTTAGAAAACTTTGATTGTTTGAAGGCTCGTTCGAAGGCAACTTGAGCTTTCTGATGAAGGCCTTGACGGGAATACATTACACCAATGTTATTTAAGGCTGGCACATAGTTTGGACTGACTTCCAGGGCCTTATTGTAGAACAATAAAGCTTTGCGATAAGCGCCATTATTTAAATGACAGTTCGCAATTTGGTTCCAGTAAGTTGCAAGCTTCTGATAGCGGTTAAACATTTTAGATGCAGCTTCAAAAGCTTCTTCATACTGACCAGATATGCACTTCAAAGATAACTGAAGTAGAGGATCTGTAGAATCAGAAAGTTTTTCTAGCTCACCAGAAGTATACCGATCCAGGGTTTCATCCTCTAATGCTGGATTTAAACTCTTAACTCCTACTGGGTAGAAGTCTTCAATCTCTGCAGTCTTAAGCACTTTCTCTTTTTTAAATGATTCATTGGTCACACCACTTGGTGCTTCGGTGCCTTGAGTATCTTTTTTTGAAGAACAAGACACTAGTGCAATTAAAATTAGGAGAGATGATATTTTCATCGCTTACCTCCACGATCCATCAAGACTGCTTCTTTGATAGTCAAATACCTCTTGAAATTATCTTCAGGAGTATAGAGAACATTGAAATTAGATTTGGTTAAAATCTTATTATCCGAAATAAGTTTACGGACTTCATTTCTTTGTTTTTTAGCATTACCGAGAATAGGATTATAAACATCCGACATGGCCTTTTTAAAGCTTGTGACATACTCCGGACTCTTATCTGGCGGGGTAAATGCCTTCAAAGATATCCCGAAATCTTCATAAGCTTCGATCACAAAGCGGTAGGCTTCAACAATACCTTTACCAGAACCGAGTTTCTGAATGATATTCACATCAGAAGTTAGTTGATCGAGCATTTTAAGTTTAAATTTTACAGCGGTATTGAATTCAGCTTCTGGGAAGCGCAACTCAACTTGATCAATTTTACTTTTCTTGGCCACCACACCCACCAGCATTTTATCTGCCATGAGATCAAGGGCATCCACTGGAATATCGAGCTTTTGCTGACGAGCTTCATTGAAAAAGCGCTGCTGCTTATCTTCGATAGCTCGGGCCTGCCCAGCTTCGCCTAAGTTAATAAATTCTTTTCTGAGATCCTCATAGGGACGGATGATTTGGGGATAGTTTTTTGAATTCTTTTCCAACTCTGCCAATATCGTTTCGTAAGTTTCCCAACGCTTGGCCTTGGACATATCTTTAAGTAGCTCAATAGAAACTTCGGTGATGACGTTGTCAGGAATGCTGCAACCTCTACCTAGATTTCTCACTTCAATGGCCTTATCTAAGTCATTGTTGGCCAGAGAAATGAAAACGGCATTCTTATATGCGACAATTTTGTTAGATGAGTTTTGCTTACAAAGGCGCCCCAAAACTCTGTGAGAGAGGTCTGCGGATTGGGCGAACTTTTGACGTAAAAATAAACCTGAAGAGATGGCGAGGTAAGAATCAGCGAACTTAGTCACATCCTCAACTTCCATATCTTTTATGGCCGCTACACCCCACTGATAACTCTGCTGAGGCTCACCTAACTCATAATAAAGAGCTGACAAGTTGTAGGCCGCATTCACTTTAGCTTTGGGTGTACTTTCAGCATTAGAATAAATCTGATGGTAGCCTTTAAGAGCTTCGCCCTTTTGACCTTTCTCCATAGAAGTTTGTACACCTTCAATTTGAATTTTTGTCATAAGAGACCGCAGGGCTTCAGCATACTTGTCAGATACTTTATACTTTCCTTCGTTAATAGCACTCACGTAGCTCTTAACTTTTGAGTAATCTTTTTTCTGACGGTAGTAATCCATGATTTTGGCGAGCATGCCCTCTTGAGTCTTATAGTCTTGAGGAAATTTCTTTGCGAAATTATCCAGAGTGCCTTCCGCAGCAGGAATATCACCTGAATCAAACTGAACGTTGAAGAGTTTTACGAAGATGGAATTGGCCCGCTCACTCTTAGAATCAAAATCTAGGTACCGGGTATAAACTGGAACATAGTATTTTTCAGCATCTTTTTTATCAACGGAAGGTTGGGCCAGTGCCGAGAGCATTCCTTCAACACTTTGAGCTCCGATCTTTCTATCTCCCATGGTCTTAGATTCATCATAGGCTTTAATGTAGAGCCCGATTGATTTAAGATAGTTTCCGGCTGAATAAGCAGTCTCACCTTGAAAGAAGGTTTTTTCAGCTTTCTCATTGGGAGAGAGTTGGGATGAGAGCTCAAAATAAGCGATGGCTTCCTGAGATTTTTGATTTTTGACCTTGGCCACTCTGGCATAGGTGTCAGAAGCAGTGGCCTTCTGAAGTTCAGCAGCCTTTTTATTAACCTGATAACTTAAGCGCTTGAACTGTTCAGCCTCAAGTGGCTCTTGTTTATGAGAGGCCACAAGTTCTTGTGAGACCTTCAAATGCTCCGGTATCTTACTGTATTTATCAAAGAGCTCCAACTGGGCCATTCGAATTTGGATCACACGGGCGCGATCCTTTTCAGATTTTGCGGCTTGTTCAAGGAGTGATTCAGCCTGAGCAAAGCGACCTTGAGTCGTGATGACATTGGCCACTTTAACAAATTGCTCGGTGTAGTTTATTCCTTGAGCTTCGTAAAATTTGATGGCGTCGTTCATGCGACCACCATCGATAAAGAATATCCCAATATCGCGCTCAACATTGTGCCGCATATCTACATATTTCTCCGTCGCACTTTTTGTGTGAACTTCCTTCATTAGAGAGATGGCTTTTTCAAAGTTCTTATTCCGGTAATAACACCAGGCCAAGTTAAAGGACTCTTTAGTCCACCACTTCTCATTTCTTAAGGCATTGGTACCTTCTTCATAGAGAGGGATCGCCTGTTTGTATTTGTGGTCGTTAAAGTAGTAGTCGGCCAAAGCAATTTTTGATTTAGCAGAAACTTTTGAATCTTTAGTGGCAGATTTAGAAGTTAGAGCAAAATATTTTTGAGCTTCAGCATTTTGACCGAGCTCTTTGTGATTGTAGGCCAGGATGTAATAGACATCCCCGATATTTTTGTATCGTGGAAATTTTTTTACAACAAGCTCAGCAGAATCGTTGGCGTTTACAAAATATTGAGATGATTGTTTAAAGTAATCATTTTTATTAACTCTCAACCGCTCTTCAGGAGGAATGCTTAAGAATCTTTCATTCTCTGCCTCACGCCATAAACGCGCCTTCTCGAGGTAGAGCTCAGAAATGCGAAGGAGTGTATCAGGTGCTTTATAGTCTTGAGCACGGGCGAGTCTGGAACTTTCTGCAAGTTCTTCGTCTACGATACTGATGATCTGCTTTCTTCGGGCATCAAGAGAGAGCTTCTGCGCGAAGACCGAAGTTGAAACAAGTACTAGGATTAAAGCGAGCTTTAGCATTCAGACCTCAAAGCAAAGACGTAGTCACCTAATTCATCGGCCCAAAATTCACCGTTAAATGTCCAAAAATATTGCTTATCATTTTGCTTAATGTATTTCACTTCTCCACGCTTACCATTAACTGGACCTAATTCCGTATCATATAAGCGCTCTTTTCTCACGGCCAATACCTCAAGCTTGATAAAACTCATGCCCTGGAAAGCAGAGTAGAGCTCAGCGTACTTGGAGACCATCCCCGCACGAACGTAAGCTCCTATAATGGTGCGATATTCATCCAGAACTGTTTTGATATTTTTTAAAAGATTGCTCTGCATGTTTCCACTGCTTTTTTTAGTAAGCTGGTTGTATTCAGCTACGGCTGCAGACAAAGCACCCTTCATTTCAATGAAAGCTGCATCCTTTTTAATAGATCTCAAAATGTGATCAACCATAGGAGAAACGTTACCGGCCTTGTGCGCTTCATGGTCAGCCATAAGACCGTAGTAGTAGCGATAATCTTTTCCATGACTCAATATAAATGAGCGGAGCTCTTTAGAAGGATTGAGAAGTTCGTTATAAAAAGTATCGGCAGTAGTCTTCGCGTCTTCATAAAGACACATTTTCAAATAAGTAAGTCCCTTTAGTACTTCAACTTCAGGATTGAAAATGAAATTAAAAACTGGAGCCTTGTAGGAAACAAGCTTACCTAAAGTGCGGTTGTAATTTTTTTCATAGTAACTAGTCCAGGCTTCTTCAAAAAGAATCTCAGGCCAAACAAAAGAATCTTTTGAAATATCAAGATATGTCAGTTCTGCTTTCTTATACTGACCGCCTGCGAATTGGGCCCGGGCTATTCCGGCCGTGCAATAATCACGGTTAGTTTCTAACTGCTCTTTTTGAATGCGATAAGAAGACTTTCCACTCAAGCGGTCTGAGATGCGAACGCAGTCTTTAAAATGGACCTCTGCTTCTGAATAGCGCTGAAGGTTTGAGTGAATCATACCTTTCATATGAGCAACAAATGGATAGGCCGAATGATCTGCACTTACATTTTTAATTTCGTTAAGAGCTTCTTCAGGTTTACCCGCCTTGATCAATCGTTTGGCCAAGATGTAGCGGCTATTTCCCGACCGAGATTTACGGAGAGCACTCTCAGGTAGAGTTTCAAAAACTTTTACTCCAGTGTGAATAACAAGCTCGTCAAAGACTTTGTCCATTTCTCCATCTAAAGGTCCGCTGGACTTTACTAGATAATCTTTCATCCAAGGGATAACAGAGTAGTAGCTTCCTCCACGAACGAGTTCGATGATCGTGCGTCTGTAACCACTTAATGATATTGTGCCATTCCCATAGAGCTTTTCGCCGGACTCATAGTCAGCAAAAGCTTGAGGAATAAGTAAAACTATCGCAAGTAAAATTCTTGAGAACATCCGTGTTCTCCTTTATAAAAATCAGTCTTAAAAAGCGTAATTTAAACCTAGGCCCAGATCATAGTTGGTAAACAACTTCTTAGCTGTGGTCGTAGTCGTTGTGCCCGTTGGCTTTTTGGATTTATTGGCCTGATAGGTAAGACCCGTTACATCCATCCTTAAACTCCAGTTCTCATTAATGTAAAAGCGGAATCCGGTATCCCACAAAATTCCCATCTGCTGCTGACTAGTGAGTGAATTAGAAGGTGGGGTATCAAATTTAGACCGGTTATCAAGAGTTGTGATACTGGCCAGACCAGCACCGAACATCCAGTCGAAGTAGAAAATTTTATTGAAGGTATTTATTTTTGAGTAGAATGGAGACCACATGAGCATTCCACCCATATAAGTATCAATTTTGCGGTAGTACGGAACTGTTCCTTGCTCTGTTACACCCTTGGCCGTGTCGTTTTGTTCCCCTTGGCTTTTCCCAAACACTCCCTCAATTCCCCAGTTCTCATGGAAGAAGTATCCGGCGCGAGCCGTTCCGCCGTAAGCATCAATGAATGCGCCACTGAGAGTTTTACCTAGAGTCCCGCCCAAATAAAATTTTCCGTCTTTCCGGAACTTTCTATTTTGAAGAACATAAATTTCTTTATCCTGATCAAGCCACGAAAAATCATATAATGATTTCTCACTGGCCATCGCGGCAAAAGAGAAAAAGGATAGCAATACTAAAAACATTTTTTTCATATACTCTTCACTTGTTAGATCGATTTCACTTATATCTTAAATACTAACATGCTTAGAGTTGGCTGCAAGTGATTGGATTAACGAGGGCAAATATCACCATAAGAACACTGACTGCAATGATCGAGTTTAATTAACCAGGGCTCGTTCTGAGATTTCCACAATGTGAAGAGTTCAGGCCGAATAGTATCAAAACTGATCCTTTCTTCGAGAATCTTTTGCTGATCCACAAAGCAGAGTTTCAAATCTACAAAACTATTCTCAGCAATGAGCTTTAATTGATAAAGAGCATAGGCATAGACCTTGAGCTGGATCCAATAGTGACCGAGATTTTCCTGAGTAATACGCCCGGTCTTATAATCCCACACTTGAGCAGAGTGAGCAGCAGTCTTGGGAATAAGTAAAAGATCAGGTATCCCCGAAATCATGAAGTTGAAAAATTTAAATTTAAGAGGTTTCTCCGCTACAAATTCATAGTCGTTAGAAAAGGTTTTTAAAAGATTGAGCGCCCACTCAATAGGAGCATGATGATCCCCTTCAAAAGCAGAACGAGGTACAATGAAATTCTTGCTTAATCCTTCAGCTATGTAAGCGTGAATGAGTGTGCCTCGCTCAGAGGATGAGATCACTTGAACCTCATCACTATCTTCCCGAGACTTAGATGCACCATAAGCCACTGGCTTTGCATCTAACTTCAAAACATTTTCTAGATAAAATTTGCGAGGACAATCAACCAGAGAATTAAGACGGGTTACACTTAGCTCAGAAGTAATACCAAGTTCAACCGCCTGATGTTTCCTCGGAAAAACTCCAACAGCATCGTAGAAAAAAAGTGGCAGTTGCGCTGTTTTTTGAGAATCCATATCCTCACCTTCCATAGGGGCAGCCAGCTGAGTAATTTTCAAAGATTTTAAAACTTCCGCATTCTGAGTTGTATTTAGCCAATGGGCGAAACCATCTACCCAACTATTTTTTGGAACTGAGAAATATTCCCTAATAAGTGGAAAATCGACCCAAATGAGTTTGTTCTTGGCCCGAGTGGCGGCCACGTAGAAAAGCCGCTTAGATTCTGAAAAGTTTTTATACCGGTTAAGTTCACTTTCAAAAAGATAGAAAGGTGACTTTTGTTTATCCCGATTTGCTAGATCCAGGTACCAGTAGAAACTGGCAGGATGATCACCAAACATATCACGTTCCGGATTTTCTTTTCCATTGGTATAAATCCCACCTAAATAAACATTTTCAAACTCAAGACCTTTAGAAGCATGAGCAGTCATAATCTGAACTTTTTCTGCATGCTCTCCATATCTAAAATCTAAACTGGCCTTAGGATTATCGCCATTTTGAAGTTGTACTAAAATATTTTCAGTATCTTGATGATAGAGCTTACATAGAGTGGCAATGACACTCAGATTGATGTCAGCATTCTCATTGGTGATATTGAGTCTAAAAAGAAACTTCTTAAAGGCTTCTAAGAGTCCCCAAAATTTAAGATCCTGATCAAAGGCCAGAAGTGAATCCTGCTGCATTGTAAAAGGAATATTGAGAATCTCTAGATATTGTCCAAACATAAAAAGTGGATACTTATCTCGAGTTTTAGGACTCTCATCAAATTGTCGGCGTAAAAGAATAAGAAACATTCCCATAATGGGATCATCTAAAAGGTCTATTTTATATTGCGCTGTAAAGCCAACATTGCGGTTAATAAGTTCACGAATTAGATCAGCACTAGGTTTGAGCTTACGATAGAGAACTGTACAAGTTTCTTCTGGCTTCTCACTGCGCTCTTTTTGAATAGAAGTTGCAAGAATGCTTGCCTCAAGTGCATTGAGTTCATCAGTAGTATACTTTCCGTCCTCTTCCACGTTGCGATTTAGATTCATGGTTAAGATTTCAATTTCACCACTCTCATGATGTTCAACTTCTAGTGGTAAATTCTGATCTTCAGGTGAAACTGTAAATGGATCAAGACCTATGAATTCTTGACCAGCAGGTAGAACACTCTGAAATAAAGAATTATTAAAATGTATGACTTGAGGTAGAGATCGATAGTTGTTGGCCAGAGTTCTCACTTGGGGGACTAATTCAGAGCAATCTTGAAAGACTGAAAGCTCTCCTCCGCGAAAACCGTAAATGGCCTGTTTAGGGTCCCCTACACAGAAAAGCTTTTGGAAATCTCCACCAATGAGCTCATGGATAATCTTAAATTGCAAAGAGGAGGTATCTTGAAATTCATCAACAATAAAATATGAATAAATCTTCTGGATTCTTTCGCGCATATCAGGGACTTGAAGACCCAGGGCCACATAGTATTCAATATCTCCAAAAGTCATACCTTGATTCGGATCTAATCCCTTTTCGATAGAAAGGAAGATCTCACGACAAAGTTTCATCCATGGAGAAACTTTGACATCAAAATGAGTTGAGTAATCTTTTATT